>NZ_JBHTLD010000160.1:0-12259 GCF_042678745.1 Pontibacter rugosus
GCTATTAATAATGCTAAATTAAAATAAGCAAAATAAACACAATTCAATTATCAGTAAATGGATAGAAATCAAGCGATTGGCTTCGGATTGATGGCCGTGCTGCTGTTGGCTTACTCCTTCTTTTTTGCAGGAACGGATAAACCAGCAGAGCAAGTGGCGGTTCAGGAGATAGCCAAGGTAGAGCATCTGCAACAAAATAATGCAGTTGTAGAGGAAGACTCGCTGGCACAGTTTCGCAGAGCAGCAGCTCTGGGTGCTTTTGGCACTGCTGCAACTGGCGAGGCAAGCACAGTTACCTTAGAAAATGAGAACATCCGCGTTGCCTTTAATACAAAAGGCGGACAGGTAGAAGAGGTTCTTCTTAAAAACTACAAAACCTATGAAGGAGACCCGCTTCTGCTTTTCGATAGCGAAAGCAGCGAAACGGACATCGCTTTCAGAGCGGCTGATGGCAAGATCATTAGACTGTCTGATTTATACTTCACTCCTTCTGAGATAAAAGAAGTAGCTGCTGAAGGTAAAACAGGTAAGACCATTAGCTTCCGCGCAAACCTTGGCACTGGCCAATATATCGAGCAGGTTTATACGCTTTATGCAGAGAACTTCCTGATGGGTTACAAGCTTAACTTTGAAGGGCTGGACCAACAGGTAGCCGGTAATACCATGACTTTTACATGGAGCGACCGCTTAAAGCAACTGGAGCGTGACCTGAAGCAAAATCGTGCTAAATCTACAATCAACTACTACACAGCTGAAGATGGCTTCGATAACCTATCTATTTCAGAAACAGAAGAGCAGGCTCTGGTAGAGGAGCCAATTAAGTGGGTAGCCAACAAGCAGAATTTCTTTACAGCAGGCATCATTGCAGGCAATAGTTTTGCCGGTGCAGAGATGAAAGCCACCGTAGACCCTGCTGATACATTAGTGGTGAAAACACTGACTTCTCAAATTTACATCCCCACAAAAGATGTATTAGCAGGAAGCGGTGAGTTCATGTTTTACTTTGGCCCTAATGACTACAAGATTCTGAATAACATCGGAAACGATTTCGATAAGAACCTTGATTTGGGCTGGGGCATTTTCTCCTACGTAAACAAGTGGCTTATTATACCTGCTTTCGACTTCCTGGAGAACTACATCGGCAACTATGGTATCATCATTATTCTGCTGGTACTTTACATCAAAACAATACTGTTCCCGCTAACATACAAATCTTATGTATCGATGGCGAAGATGAAAGTATTGAAGCCTGAGATTGATGCGATAAAAGAGCGCAACGATGGCGATATGCAGAAGACACAGGTAGACACCATGAAGCTATACTCAGAGATGGGTGTAAGCCCACTGAGCGGCTGTTTACCTATGCTGCTGCAAATGCCGATTCTGTTTGCCATGTTCAACTTTTTCCCGAATTCTATCGAACTGCGTCAGGAGCCTTTCCTTTGGGCTAACGACTTGTCTACCTACGATGTGTTTGCACAATTACCGTTTACGATTCCGTTTTATGGTAGCCACGTAAGTATGTTTACACTACTGATGACGGCATCCACGATACTTTATACTTGGTCTAATAACCAGATAAACACTTCCATGCAGGGCCCGATGAAGTTTTACAGCTATTTGATGCCTCTCATCTTCATGTTTGTATTAAACTCCTTCCCTGCCGGCCTTAGCTTTTACTACTTTGTATCTAACATTGTAACGTTTGGCCAGCAGACTGCTATCCGTAAGTTTGTGGATGAAGGTAAAGTAAGAGCGAAACTAGAAGCTAATAAGGACAAGATCAAAGAGAAGAAGAAAAAAGGAGGACCTAGCTTTACCGAACGCATGCAGGAAGCCATGCGCCAGGCACAGGAACTAGAGCAGAAGAAGAAAGCTAAAAAATAATTTCTGCAATTCATTAAAAAGCCTCTCCATCACCGGAGAGGCTTTTTTTTATGTCTGAGGATAACAAATAGCCGTATGATGAGGCATGAACAGAATTAAACAAAATAAAATGAAGTCGCTTTGGCTGCTTATTCCTTTTGCCCTCTTCGCATGCCAGGAGCAACCAAAAGAGCAACCAGAAATCGAAAGCACGCACCCAACATTGGCCAATGACTTGGTAAAGGACTCGCTGGAGGCGCCATACACTGATACGACTGATAGTAAGCTCTATGACCGCTATAAAATTTCCGAAGAGGAATATGATATTAAAAAATAAGCAAAGAAGATTTTTTAATATCATAATACTGGAAGTAGTATAAACGCGGGCAAATTGTATTAGCAGCAGGTATTTTACTAATTGCAATGGCCTTTGAGGCTAATTTAAAACCCGAAGCTTTATGCACAGGAAGTATGGATGAGCAGTAGACCTTTATTGATGAAAAGACTACAATTTTACCATTGCTAGATAACTATGGCGAGATATAAAGTACTACTTCTCCTCTGCAACATGGTGATGCTTTTTATGTTATCCTGCTGTACAAGTATAGCTACTAAACCTGATGAAACTGCTCAGCCTGTTCTGCACTTTCAGAAAACACCGTGTTTTGGCACCTGCCCTGCCTATGATGCGACCTTTTACGCTGACGGTAGTATTAGCTACAACGGGTACCGTAATGCACCCGTCCAAGGTGAACAGCAGCTTGTTTTGAATCATGTACAACTAAGGCGGCTTTACCAGCAGATAGAGCAGTTGAATTATATGTCTTTCAAAGACACTTATACAAGCACCTTTACTGATCAACCTGCTACTTACTTAACTTTTTACCAGGAAGGCACGGAGGTAAAAAAAATAAAACATCAGCAAAACGGGCCAGAAGAGTTAAGGCTGTTTATTGAAGATATCCATAAAACCATTTTAAAGCTTTTACAAAAACAAGTAAAGCAGGAAAAGTAGCAGCAAGGCTGATGGCATTAAACGAACTAAACCTAAAAGGAAACTTCCTGAAATTATATCAAAGCCACCCCTGCTCAACATTTTTGCTTAAAAAGAGATAGCAAGGTTTAACTTCCTAATAAGCCGCCTCTACCAATAACAATCGTTCATTTACCTTCTTGTGAGAGACATATTTTACTCAAAAGTAACATGCAATCATTCACTCCTCGGGAACAAGAGTAGCTTACTCCCGTACAAGAATTATAGAGGATATGATTTACGCATCCTAGCAAAAGCTATATTTCAATATGGCCATATGTTATGAAAATGAACAAAAGCGAAGATAAAATACAAACTTCTGAATTTGAACAGAAACTTCAGGAAAGCATGTCTGGACAGCAGCGAACGTCGCACACACCTGACTTGGAAACCAGCCATACTTCAGAAACTATACCTGTAGTGGAAGAGACCGTAGAGGTGGGCAAAAAGGTAGTTGAAACTGGCAGAGTGAGAATCTCCAAGCAAGTGCGTGAAGATGAAGTGGATGTAGACCTGCCGATGGTACATGAGGAGATCGATGTAAAGCGTGTGCCAGTAAACACGCAGGTCGAAACTGCTCCGCCACCTGTTCGATATGAAGGCGACGTCATGATCATTCCTGTTGTTCGTGAAGAAGTGGTCGTGCAGAAGCGACTTGTAGTTGTAGAAGAGCTGCACGTAACCAAGAAAAAGATACAGACAAACGAAACACAGAAAGTTGTGCTTCGAAAAGAAGAAATAAATGTTGACCGAGTTAACAACAGTGACTTTAACTCAACCCAAGCCTGAGAATCAGGCATTAGTAAATTTTAAATTAAAACAGAATTAAGCTATGACACAACAAACAGAAAGACAAACAGTAATAGGAATTTTTGATTACGGCGTAGATGCACAGATGGCTGCCCAGCAGCTTGAGAAAGCAGGGGTTGCTAATAGCAAAATAGATGTAATTGTAAACGGTGCCAAAGATAAATCAACACCGGGAACAGCTAATAATACGACAAACGCAGATTCTAACAACAGAGTGGGCAATTTTTTCAACTCTATGTTAGATAACCGCGATGAGTCTGCAAGATATTCAGAGTTAGCGCAAAAAGGCTCTGTCGTGACAGTGCATACTACATCAAGAGATGAAGCCAGGAAAGTAGCTGAAACACTTGATAAGTGTGGAGCAATTGATGTAAATGAAAGAGCTTCACAAGGTGGCACCATGACAAGTTCTGCAAAAGGCAAATGGACTGACTCAAGTGCTTCTATCCCTGTAGTTGAAGAAAATATGCAGGTAGGCAAGCGCGAAGTTGAAACTGGTGGTGTAAGATTGCGCAGCCGTATTGTAGAGCGTCCGGTGGAAGAAAAACTGCGCCTGCGCGAAGAGCATGTGCATGTAGAAAGAAACCCAGTGAACCGACCAGCAAATGAGAAAGACCTGGCAAGCTTCAAAGACGGTGAGAAAATCATGACAGAGCATGCTGAGGTTCCATTAATGAAAAAAGAAGCTCGTGTAGTAGAAGAAGTTCGTTTAGAAAAGGATTCTACGTCAAGAGAAGAGACTGTGAAAGGTACGGTACGCAAGCAGGATGTAGAAGTAGACAATCTAAAAACTGATGTTAACAACAGGACAGATAGAGACATCAGAAATGACAGAAAATAAGCTAAAACAGCTTAAATAATACAACATAAAAAAGCCAGCTGAGCATTCAGCTGGCTTTTTGCTTTTCTAAAGAGTGCTATACTTACAATTTGTTTACCCGTTCCAGTTTCAGCGTATTCATCGGGTTCGCTTCTAAACCGGTAATGTTGTTCTGTGTCAGCATGATTACTTCATCATAGAACAAAACAATAACCGGAGCCTCCTCCATCACTATCTGATCCATTTGCTGATACATGGCCCAACGCTTTTTAACATCACGCTCTAACTTGGCCTTTTCGTACAGTCTATCAAACTTGTCATTCACAAAGTGTGTTTTATTAGGGCCTGCCGGTGAGAAGTTCTTGCTGTAAAATAATGCCAGGTAGTTCTCAGCATCAGGGTAATCACCTAACCATGACTTCATAAAGAATGGTGCCCTGCCATTGTCTACCGTCTCTTGATGCGCAGGTGCCTGGTTGATATCTATCTGCACGATCGCCCCTATCTCTGCCCACTTCTTCTGCATATACTCCGCCAGCTCCTTATGTTCAGCCACTGTACTAAGCCGCATCTCCAAAGGCTTATGAGCATTGTAGCCAGCTTCTTGAAGTAGCTTTACAGCCTTCTCAGGATTGTATGTATAACCGGTAACTAAACTATCGCTAAAAGATGGAAGAGACGGTGGCACCATACCAGCATGCCCGGGTATGCCCATGTTATTTCTGAAGTAGGCTATCATTTCCTTTTTATTTATCGCGTAACTTAAAGCCTGGCGTACGCGCTTATCCTGTAAGGCAGCATTGGTAGCTTTTAAATTGGCTGGGTCAAGCTGAAAGCCTATGTACTCGGTATTAAGATAAGGTACTTTCTGAACGGTAAATTTATTTCTGAAGTCTTCCTGCAGTGTTCCATCATTGTTTAAGATTAAATCTCTGGATCCTTCTTTTATACCTGAAAGATAATCTAACTTGCCTTGCATAAAAGTCAGAAACTCAGACTTTTTATCTGTGATAAATGATATCTGCACAGCATCAAGATAGGGCAATTGCTGCCCCTGCTCGTCCTTCTTCCAATATTTTGGATTTCGGTGCATGACAATAGCGTTCCCTTCATCCCACAGTTTAAACATAAAAGGTCCAGTTCCTACAGGATTTTCCCTAAAATCTTTGCCATACTTCTCTACGGCCTCACGCGGAACTACATAAGCATAGGGCATTGTCAGAATTTCCAGAAAAGCAATGAAAGGTTCATTTAAGTATACTTTAAAGGTACTATCGTTAACTGCCAGAAAAGCAGTGTCTGCAATGGTTCCACTTGCATTCGTTAAAACTTTATCATTGAAAACCCAAGCACCCGTGCTGGCAGTGGCCGGATCAATGATTCGCTTAAAGGAATACTCAAAGTCATAAGCAGTAACCCTCCTTCCTTCACCACTTTTAAATACCTCGCTATCATGGAAAAAAACATCCTGCCGAAGGTGGAACATATAACTCCTACCATCTTCTGACACCTCCCAGCTCTTAGCTATACTTGGTCCGGTTTTAAGTTCCTGATCTAACTCTACCAATCCGTTATAAAGCTGCGTTATTGCTCTGATATTTGCCTGATTTCGTGCAAAAGCCGGATCAAGTGAAGTTAAAGCTTCAGGTTGGTTATACCTGAAAACAGATTTATCCGTTTCTCCTTTATCAGCCTCAGAACAGGCAGAAAACAGCACCAGAACTGTGGATAAATAAAGGCCTAGGGTTCTAAATTGCATCAATCTTTGTGGCTAGAAATATGTATATTTGTGCAATGTAAAGTATCTTGCGTAGATAAGTAAGAACTAAATATAACTCATTATGAAAATAACGTACTACGGACAGTCTTGCTTTTTATTCGAAATAGGAGAAAATCGTGTGTTGTTCGACCCCTTCATCTCCCCTAACGAGTTGGCATCCAACATCAACGTAGACGACATCAAAGCTGACTATATTCTGCTGTCACACGGCCACCAGGACCACGTGCACGATGCAGAGCAAATTGCAAAGAACAATAACAGTACCCTTGTAGCTATTCATGAAATAGCTACCTGGTTTGGCAACAAAGGTGTAGAGAAAACTCACCCTATGAACATCGGAGGTAAAGTTACACTTCCGTTCGGAACTGTTAAAATGGTGAATGCCATACATTCCAGCTCTCTGCCTGATGGCACCTATGCTGGCACGGCAGCGGGGTTTGTGGTAGAAACAGAAAATAAAACGTTCTACTATGCTGGTGATACCGCCCTCACCTATGACATGAAGCTGATACCAGAACAATTTGACGTAGATTTTGCCCTGATGCCTATTGGTGATAACTTCACTATGGATATTCATGATGCTATGGTAGCAGCAGACTTTGTTCAGGTAGACACGGTGATAGGAATGCATTTTGACACCTTTCCGTACATCAAAATAGACAAAGACGAGGTAATGGAAGTGGCGAAAATGGTTGATAAAGAACTTATTTTGATAGAGATAGGTCAGACTATCGAATTATAGCGGATAGAATGGGAAAGATAATCGCGGTTGCAAATCAGAAAGGCGGTGTAGGCAAAACTACAACAGCCATTAACCTGGCAGCCAGCCTTGCAGCCTTAGAGTTTAAAACATTATTAGTGGATGCAGACCCACAGGCAAATGCCACGTCGGGTTTAGGCTTTGATCCAGCCACAATCACCAGCAGCATATACGAATGCATGGTGGAAGACGTGAAGGCGGCAGATATTATTCTGCAATCGCCTAATATCGATTTCCTTGACCTGATCCCTTCTCACATCGACTTAGTGGGTGCTGAAGTGGAAATGATCAACATGCCGAACCGCGAGGAGAAGATGCGGGAAGCGCTAAGCAGCCTGAAGCAGCAGTATGATTTTATAATCATCGATTGCTCTCCTTCGCTAGGCCTTATCACTGTTAACTCTTTAACAGCCGCCGACTCCGTAGTGATACCTGTGCAATGTGAATATTTTGCCCTGGAAGGTTTGGGTAAACTATTAAACACGATTAAAATCATACAGTCGCGCCTGAACATGGAACTGGCGATTGAAGGTATTCTGCTTACCATGTATGATGTGCGCCTGCGCCTGTCTAACCAGGTAGTGGAGGAAGTAAAAACTCATTTCCAGCAAATGGTATTTGATACTATCATACCTCGAAACGTGAAACTGAGCGAATCTCCGAGCTTTGGTATACCTGCCTTATTGCACGATGCAGAAAGCAAGGGTGCGCTTAGTTACCTGAACCTGGCCCGTGAAATAGCAGAGAAGAACAGTGTAGCGCTGGCGAAATAATTACTCGAGTACATGTCTGAAAATAAGAATTCTGCACCAAAACGCAAAAGTGGCCTTGGACGAGGCCTTGGATCTCTATTAGAGGGAAATAAATACACAGGAAAAACGGAGACTTCCACTTTAAACGAAGTTAATACTATCGCAGATATAGCTATAGATCAAATACAAACGAATCCATACCAGCCCCGCACGCATTTTGACCAGAATGCGCTGGAGGAGTTGGCTGAATCTATCAAAGTTCAAGGAATTATACAGCCTATCACGGTGCGCCAGCTTAACCAGGATAGCTACCAGTTGATTTCTGGTGAGAGACGTTACCAGGCTTCTAAAATAGCAGGCTTAAGTGTTATACCAGCTTATATACGAAAAGCTGACGACCAGCAAATGCTGGAAATGGCTCTTATTGAGAACATACAGCGCGAAAACCTTAATGCTATTGAGATTGCGCTCTCCTACCAGCGCCTACTGTCTGAGTGCAGCCTGAAGCAGGAAGAGCTTGGCGACCGCGTTGGTAAAAAGCGCACAACGGTTACCAATTACCTGCGTCTCCTTAAGTTGCCGCCAGATATTCAAATAGGTTTGCGCGATAATCTTATATCCATGGGCCACGCCCGTGCACTGATCAACATTGATACGGTTGAGCAGCAGTTGGATGTGTTTAAAGAAGTGGTAGCAAAGGAGCTATCAGTGCGTAAAGTAGAAGAACTGGTTCGAAACCTACAAAACGCGAAGAAGAAGCCTGAGGCACAACAAAAGCTTTTGTTTAACAAATATGAGGATGAGTTAAAGACTGTACAGACTAAGCTGTCTTCTCAGTTCGGAACCAAAATCCAGGTAAAAGCTAATGATGATGGCAAAGGAGAAATCAAAATTCCTTTCGTATCAGTAGAAGAACTGAATCGTATATTGGAAATACTAAATTACTAGTTCTGAATGCGTCTGAAAGTAGGCACGGTTATATGGTTGCTGGGTTTAGTTTTATACTTTGCCCCTATCGCCCCTCTACAGGCGCAGGTAATGACTGTTGGGCCTGATTCAGTACTTGTGCAAGCAGTAGTTACTGACTCTGCCGTAGAGCGAAAAAGCTTCTTTTTAGAAAACTGGGATAATCCAGCGAAAGCGGCTTTGTTTTCTGCCGTTGTACCAGGAGCCGGACAGTTTTACAACAAAGCCTATTGGAAGGTACCTATCGTGTACGCTACAGCAGGTGTTCTAACCTTTTTCTATATCGACAACAACAACAAGTTTCAGGAATATAATTTAGCTTACTATCAACGGATAGACGGTGATCCTACTACAGTAGATAAATTTGCTAACCACAGCGTTCTTGGTACTGACCAAGGAGACAGGGCTGTTAGTAATATAAAGTATCGCAGAGACTTCTGGCGTCGAAACCGAGACTTAACCATTATTCTTTCCGTAGCTGCCTGGGGCCTTCAAGTTGCTGAAGCCTATGTACACGCACATTTAAAAGATTTTGATGTATCAGATGAGCTGGCGCTCCGTATGCAGCCAAGTTTGGTACCCATACAATCTCATCCGGGCAGCATCACACCTGGAGTTACATTGACACTATACACTCGTTCTAAATGAAAATTCTACTGATTGGCTACGGCAAGATGGGCAAAACCATCGAGCAAATGGCTACAGCCAAAGGCCATGAAATTGTGGGCAGAATCAGCCATGAAAATGTGCAGGAACTTCATCAGTATACTGCTGAAACTACTGATGTGGCTATTGAATTCACACACCCGGAATCTGCCTTCGATAATATCAGCTACTGTTTGAATAATGGAATCCCTGTAGTCTCTGGTTCCACAGGGTGGCTTGATAAATTTGAGGAAGCAAAAAACTTATGTAGAGAACATAAAGGCGCATTTTTTTATGCCTCTAACTTTAGCGTTGGTGTAAACCTGTTCTTCCACTTTAATGAGTACATTGCCAGCAAAATGCAAGCTTACAAAGCATATGATGTAGCTATTAGGGAAGTACACCATCTGCAGAAAGTTGACAAACCGAGCGGAACAGGCATTACAACAGCAGAGGGTATACTAAGCAGCTATTCAAATTTAGAAGGTTGGGTGGCAGATAATCCGGAAGAAAAAACTAAATTAAACATTGCATCGGAGCGTGAGCCTGATGTGGTAGGCACACATATTGTTACCTACAGTTCCGATGTAGATAAAATTGAACTAGGACATATTGCCCATAGTCGTGCTGGTTTCGCCGAAGGTGCTGTGATGGCCGCTGCATGGTTGCAAGGCCGCCAAGGTGTATACGGCATGAAGGACCTGCTTAACCTGTAACCATAGCTACATGAACGTAAAATTTTGGGATAAAAAGGCGGAAGCCAAAGAGCCAAAAAAGAAAAAAAGCTTTGCCCGTGAATGGGGCGATGCTATTTTATTTGCTGTTGTAGCGGCCAGCTTAATTCGCTGGGCAACCTTCGAGGCTTATACTATTCCCACTCCCTCCATGGAGAAATCACTTTTAGTCGGTGATTTCCTGTTTGTGAGTAAGCTGCACTATGGCCCCCGCACCCCTATTACTCCTTTGCAGGTGCCACTAACGCACCAAACCATCTGGGGAACCAATATTCCCTCCTACTCCGATGCCATTCAGCTTGCCCCACACCGCTTACCAGGTTTTTCTGAAGTAAAGCGCAATGATGTGGTGGTCTTCAACTACCCTCCTGAGGAAGAACACCCAGCCGACCTTCGCACAAATTATATTAAGCGTGCCATAGGTTTACCTGGAGACTCTCTGCAGGTGAAAGACATGCAGGTATTCATCAACGGAAAAGCAGCTGATAATCCTGAGAAGCTACAGTACAAGTACATAATAGTACCTACTATGCAACTCTCAGAAAAATTCTTCCAGGACCGCAATATTAACTTAGACGGTTTACAATATTATGAAAGCGGGTACGCAATAGATGCTTCACCTGAACTTGCCAAAGAAATCGCTTCCCTTGATTTCATCAAGGATGTTATACTTCTGAAAGATGTTCCGGGTAATGCAGAAGCTGCTGTTTTCCCTCACCAGCCAAGCAAGTACCTTTGGAACAAGGATAACTATGGGCCTATCTATATTCCGAAGGAAGGTGCAACAGTAGCCATCACTCCTGAATCGCTTCCGTTATATGAGCGCGTTATTCTGGAGTATGAACGTAACGAAAATGCTGAAATCCGAGATGGTAAGCTATTCATAAACGGGCAAGAGGTGACGCAGTATACCTTTAAGCAGAACTATTATTTTATGATGGGTGATAACCGCCACAACTCACTTGACTCACGTTACTGGGGTTATGTACCGGCAGATCACATTGTTGGAAAGGCTGTCATGATTTGGATGTCGACTAACCCGGAAGGTGGCATGTTTGATAAAATCCGTTGGAGCCGTATTTTCAACACCATCAACTAACAACCAATTACAAGACTACAGTAAAAAGACAAAGCCAGGTTATTATACCTGGCTTTGTCTTTTTATACCATGAGGCTGTTTAGAGTTGTTTAACTTCCAAGGAATTAGGCAGGTAAAAGTGTTTGCAAAGACATTTTAACCCCAAGTCCTAATCCGATGGAAGTCATAAGCGAATATAGCATAAATAAGTGGATCGTACCACACCTGAGCGTAGGGAAAAGAGGCACTAAACTGCGGGCCAAGCCCTCAGAGATTGTAGGGGCCATTCTCTACCGGCTCAAGACAGGGTGCCAATGGCGGGAGCTGCCCACGAAAGCGTGCATCCATGGAGCTGGTTTGAGCTGGCAGGGCGTGTACCACCACTTCAGGAAATGGGCCGCGGACGGCAGCCTGGAAAAGGTTTGGACGCAGCTTTTAAAGAGCAAGCGCAAGCTGTTGGACCTCTCTTCGATGCAGCTGGACGGGAGCCATACCATCTGCAAGAACGGTGGGGAGCATGTGGGCTACCAAGGCAGGAAAGCGGCAAAGACCTGCAACAGCCTGTTCCTCTCTGACAGCAAGGGGCAGCTGCTGGCCTGCAGTGAGCCTGTATCCGGTGCCCACCATGACCTGTTTGAGATAGAAAGGGTGTTCCGGGAGTTGTGCAGCCTGCTCAGAGAAGCAGGCATCCAGACAGAGGGATTGTTTTTAAACGCTGACGCCGGCTTTGACTCGGAAAACTTCAGGCGCCTGTGCGCAGAGATGAAGATCGAAGCAAACATCGCCTTTAACCCCAGGAACGGGGAGGGCAGTGAAGAATATGTATACTTTGACCAGGAGCTCTTTAAACGCAGAACGGTCATCGAGCATGCCAATGCCTGGCTTGACAGCTTCAAGGCGCTGCTCATCAGGTTTGAAACAAAGGCCAGGCACTGGCTGGTACTACACTTGCTGGCTTTTACAGTGCTTTTTATCAGGAAAATAAATAAATTAGAAAAACCCTAAACAGGTTCCA
>NZ_JBHTLD010000161.1:0-12244 GCF_042678745.1 Pontibacter rugosus
ATTTTTGCCTATGCCTGATCTATTCAAGCCTTATGTTACTGCCATTAGCATCTGTATGCTGGCGTTGCTTATGCATTTTCTGCGAGAAGGAGCTAACTTTAATCTGTTGCATTTAACAGCGCCCGTGCTTCTGTTCGTTATAGGCATAGTGTTAAGCAAACTTATAAAACCAGTACTGGAGTAAAGGGTGGTATAGCCATAGCCTTTCATAAATAACAGACATGGCCGAACCTGAGAACCCAAAAATTAAAATCTGTCCTAATTGTGGCGCCGAAGTGCCTCGCAAAACAAAACAATGCCCCAATTGCGGCCAGCTGCTTTCTACACCCCGTTCTAAATGGATGAAGAACCTTACGCCAACAGAGATTTTCCTGCTCATACTGGGCAGCATTATGCTGGCTATAGGTTTAGTAGCCGTATAAGCTGCTAAAAGCTCATCAATTCCTTAAACCGCTGCGCCTGTCTGCGCGATACTTCTACTTCTTCGCCATTCTGTAGGCACAGCTTTAAGCTTCCGCTGAACCAAGGCTCAATGCGCTTCACCTGTTTCAGGTTGATGATGTGCTGGCGGCTGGCTCTAAAGAAAACCTTTGGGTCGAGGCGTTGCTCCATGTAGTTAAGCGTGCGCTGGATCAGGGGTTTCTCTTCCTCAAAGTATACGCGCGTGTAGTTACCGCACACCTCCAGCAGGCGTATCTCTGACAGCTTTACAAACCAACATTTCTCACCGTCTTTTACAAACACCTGATCATGCTCCTGCAGGTATTCGCGGGGCTGTTCCTGATTGCTTTTGCTGCTGTTCTGCTGCTGCTCCTCCAGCTTATCTAAAGCAGTTTGCAGGCGCTGTGGTTGTATGGGCTTTAGCAGGTAATCGAGGGCGTTGTACTCAAAGGCTTTGATGGCGTAGGCATCGTAGGCGGTGGTAAAGATAACCTGTGGCACCTGTTCCAGCTGCTCCAGCAGCTCAAAACCGTTCTTGCCGGGCATCTGGATATCCAGGAAGAGCACGTCCGGCTGTAGCTGCTCTATTAGCTGCAGGGCTTCTTCAGCATTCTGCGACTCGCCGGCTATTTGGATGTGTGGGTGCTCCTGCAGCAGGCGGCGCAGTTCGTTACGGGCAAGGCGCGAATCATCAACAATAAGTGCTCTCATACTTATACTTGTAAAGCCAGGGGTACAGCAAAGGAAGCTGATACGGTGTCGGGTGTTTTGTTGAGTAGTTGCAGCGTAGAGCGGCCAAAGAGCAGGCGCAGCCTTTCAGATGCGTTATTTAAACCTATGCCTGTATCTGGCTTAGGCTCTGCTGCCAACTGGCCTGTGTTCACCACCTCTATCTGTAGCTGCCCTTCCTGCACATGTGCTTTTATGTAGATGGTGCCACCCTGCGGCAACCGCGAAATACCGTGTTTGATGGCGTTCTCCACCAGCAGCTGCACCGACATAGGTGGCACCTCCACCTGCAGAACCTCCTCGTCCACTTCAAAAGTATAGACCAGCCGCTCCTCTAGCTGCACCGATTCCAAAAGCAAATAACTCTCTACCACCTCCAACTCACGCGCCAGCGGCACACGCTCCTGTTGGGTATACTGCAGACCATAGCGCAGCAGCTCTGACAGGTTTGTGATCATCTGCCGGGCCTTTTCCGGGTCTTCGCAGACCAGCGAGCGAATGTTGTTGAGGCTGTTAAACATGAAGTGCGGGTTAATCTGGGTGCGCAGTGCCTGCAGCTCCGTTTCTTTTAAGGAGGCCTCCAGTTTCCAGCGATCTATTGCCTGCTGCTGGCGCTGCCTGAACAAAGAGACCGATACATAAAGCGAGGCCCAGAGCAGCAGGATAATGTAACAGTAGAACACATAGCCCCAGTAAGCCGCAAAACTGGTTTGCTCCATCGTATACAGATGCACTACATAGACCATGGCCAGCCACATAACCAACTGCGATACTATAGCCAGGAGCAACAGGGCAGGTAGCAGGCGTAGCAGTAGCCCCGATAACGGTAGTGAAAGCCACTGTCGCCGCTTTAGGTGTAGGCGCAACAGGTGCGTGAACAGTACCATCAGACCAGCAAAAAGCGCGTTAAACTGCAGCAGCTTTAAATTTAGGGCGCTTGCACCCTGAAATATCCCGGAAATAATCAGGCTAAAAAGTCCGTACAGGCCCCAGCCCGAAAGCTGGCAAATCCAGTATGCTTTTGAGTTTCTCATGATGTAGAATGCGGCCGTTTGAGCGTTTACTAAAATAAGTATAAAAATTGAATTAAAGCATGCCTGCTATAGAGTAACTGTCTGTTTTTGTTGCGGTAACGGATGTCTGAAGAGCAGGTGCGCAAAGCAGAGGGCAAAAATGAGGTAAAGTATGCTCAGGCACAAAATGGCAACAGACGTGGTAGAGGAAGCTACTTTTACAAGTATGGCCGCGCCGCTAAAGAAGTGGGCCAGATTACCGACAACGATAGGGCGGTTGTAGATGCCGCCAATCAGGCTGCCTTTGGCCATCCAGTTAGTGGCTGCTGCTGCAAAGTATAAAGCACCCATCAGCTGCAAAACCAGTGTAAGTGTGGCCGTAGGAGCAGTATGGAAATAAGCCTGAATTTCCTGCGGAAGGAAAAGCAGACTTACTCCTGCAACGGCCATACTTACGGCCCTGGCTGTCATTATAAATTGAGTATACATATACTTGCAGTAAGGCTTCTATTTGCCTGTTTTAGCCATAAAACCATCAAGGGCTGCGAAGAAACCTTCCTGGTCGTCCCACATGATAAAGTGCTTGGCTTTGTCGTTGATGACAAGCTCATAACTTGGCAGCTTGGCAAGCTGTGCGGTGTAGTTAGCTTTAGTGGTTTCGTGCGTGGTGCCGTAGTCTTTATAAGCAACCCAGGCAGCTACAAACATGGCAGGTGCCTTTATGCTGGCCATCTCCGGGCGAAGGTCCTGGGTGTAAAGCTCATACATTGCCTGAGCTACAGTAGGTGCGTCAGAGGCAAGGTTCCACTCCAGTGCCTGCGCTATTCTAGCCTCGTCTGAGATCATCATCTTAAGCACTTGTGGCTGAGACTGGCGCAGTTGCTCCGGTGTTTGGCTAAGTATACTTTGGCGCATTTGCGCAGCCATGGGTTTCATGGTTTCAGGGGTGGCTACAGGCGAGATAAGTGCAGGCAAAAACGGAGCCGCATCCACCACCACCAGCGAGCTAACTAAATCAGGCTCTTTGGCGCTAAGCCATATGCCTAAGTAACCGCCTAAGCTGTGGCCTATTATCATTGGCTTTTTGATGTTGTTCTCACGGATATATTTAGCCAGGTCCAGGCGAACGGTTTCCAGAAAGTTGTCTGTTTTGATAGCAGGTTGGCCAGCAAAGCCTGCCAAGGTAAGCACGTGCAACTGGTGGTCTTTTTTGTAGCGGTCTATTGTCTCCTTCCATACCTCGCCGGAGCAGGAGAGACCCGGAATCAGGATAACGGGTTTGCCTTTGCCAGTTACTTCTACTTTGAAGGCGGTAGGCGTATACTTTGGAGAAGCTTGTGCCTGCATGAGCACCAGCAGGAGCATCAGTATACTTGCAGCGGAGGTTTTGATAAGGTTTTTCATAATTTTATTTTGACTAATGGTTTACCTTGTGGTTGATTTACTGTGCAAGTATAGCGCCGTAGCAAGGCTTCTGTCCAGCGAAATGTGATGAGTGGTTGTAAGATATGACGAGTGGTAAAAAAAAAAGAAACAGGAGTGGTCCATAATAAAAACCTTGGCAGATATAGCCTGATGCAGACGCTCCTAAACCCCCTTTTTATACTTTCCTTTATACTTGCGGCAGCTAACCAGGTGCTGGAGTTGAACCAGGTATACATTTGGCCGCTGCACACGCACCTCGATGACCTGCTGGTGCTGCCTCTCACGCTTACTATTGCACTGGCCGCTGAGCGTGCGTACTTCAGAAAACCTGGTTTTATACTTCCGTGGCGCTATACTTGGCTGGCCGTGTTGTTATTTAGTGTTATGTTTGAAGGCCTGCTGCCATTGCTGCACACCAAGTATACCGCCGACTTATGGGACATTGCAGCCTATGCAGCCGGGGCGGTTTTTTTTCAGTTGGCGATGAACAAGCCACTAGCTAGAAAGCAGATTTAAATGCCTCATACTTAATTACCTTAAGGTGCGTTAAATAATTTTAATGGCACAAGCAACCTTTCTGTTTCTACTGCATCTATTAGTTTAGAGAGGCAGCCAACAGAGCTGCTGATATATAAAGTCACTAACCAAACATACTATGAGAATCAAAAAATTACAGTCTGCCGCATTAGCCATTTTTGCCTTGGCTTTTTTGCTGATGAATACACCTGCTGTAGTAGCTCAAAGCCTTCGTGGCAATGGTAAGATTGCTACGCAAAACAGAAATGTGTCGGGTATCAGCGGGATTGATGTAAGTGGTGGCTTTATGGTGGAAGTTACCCAAGGCAGTAACGAGGGGGTGCGTCTGGAGGCAGAAGAAAATCTGCTGGATAACATTAAAACAGAGGTACGTAACGGTGTGCTGCATATCTATAATGATAAGAGCCTGAGTAGTAGTAAAAGTATGAAAGCCTACATAACGCTGAAGGACCTGAAAAGCATTGATATCAGCGGTGGTGTAAAAGTAGTGGGTAACTCTACCTTCAAATCTCCCTCTCTTAAAATTGACATGAGCGGTGGCTCTAGTGTAAAACTCACTGTTGATACAAAAGAAATTAAGGCTGATATGAGTGGTGCCAGTAAGGTAGAACTGACTGGTAAAACAGACGTGATGACAATGGGGATGTCCGGTGCCTCGAAAGTAGATGCTACAGCGCTAGAGGCAAATGAGGTGAGGGTGCAGGCCAGCGGTGCCAGCAACGTAAAGGTGTATGCCAATAAAACGCTTGATATTAACGCTTCCGGAGCTTCTGTGGTATACTATAAAGGCAGCCCAAGTATAACTTCTGATGTATCGGCGGCGGCACGGGTTTCCAGGTTGTAAGAGAATACACACATCATACAAGAGAAGCAGCCTTTGTTTAAGGGGCTGCTTTTTTGTTACCTATCCTTTAGCTCTGCCTGCCCGTATAGTTTAACTGCAGAAAACAAACTAATAAGTAAAGCTATGAGCGACTCTAAGAAAACAACAAATCATAAAGAAATTCAAAAGTGGGCAGAAGAGCATGGCGGCGTGCCTAGTATTATAAAAGGAACAGAAAACGATGGCGGCGGAGAAGGGGTGCTGCGCATCCATTTCCCGGAGAAGAGCAACAGCGACGACAGCTTTGAAGAGATAAGCTGGGACGAGTTCTTCAAAGAATTCGACAACAATAAACTGGCCCTGCTCCACGACCCGAATGGCGTATTCAATAAGTTAGTCAACCGAGACTAAGTATAAAAGAGAGCGGCCCTGCTAGTATAACACTGGCAGGGCCGCTCTCTTTTTATCTGTTTCAGTACTATTTCTCCTGCGCTTGCAGTAGCACCAAGGTATGGCTGAGCAAAGATTTATCGCCCCATGGGCCATGGCTGGGCACCACTACCTTTGCTTTCGGGTACCGCTGCTGCAGCTTCTTGATGGTTGTAGGCCAGCTTCTGAGGTCAGCATCAGCAATATTGCCGAGATTCTTAGCCTGCAGGTCCTTTACCAGGCATCCCCCGAACAAGATCTTTTGCTGCGGCAAGTATACCACCACGTTATCTGCGGTATGGCCACCACCGGGGTAGTGCACCTCAAACTGCTCTTTGCCAATTGTAAAAGTGGTGTCGGTAGCAAACGTTATGTCTGGCGTGCCCTTCTTGTTCTCGGTTGCAAGTATAGCCGTAAGCTCAGAGGTGATTAATGGTATACCTTGCTCCTGTAAGGCCTTTATGCCACCCATTTTATCTTCATGCCAATGCGTAGCCACGCATAGCCTTACAGGCTGCTTTAAATTGATTTTTACCCAGGTCAGAAGCTCCCTTGTCGGCTCGTTTCCCCAGCCTGTGTCTATCAAGACCACACCATCCTTTGTAGAAACAACCATGCCATGTGACGGGTATAGCACTCCGCCAAATTCATTATAAGTGGTATGGATGTACACATGAGGCGCTATCTTCGTAACCTGCAAACCTGGCACCTGTGCCCACAAAGTATAAGCAGGCAACAGGAGCAACAGGCAAAGAATAGATGGCAGCAACCGCTTCATATCTAGTGGAGCAAATTTATACTTAGCGAACCGGAGCAGGAAGTACCGGCAAACTTGCATGTCCGTCCTTATCTACCGATTGCACAGCAAAGAAGTAGTTGTCTTTAGAGTAAGGCAGCGTAGCTTTAGTATCAGTCACGTAGAAGCGCTTTTCCCAGTTCGAACTGCTTGTTTCGCGCATCAGTACGTAGTAGCCTGCCGGTTTTGCGCCTTTGGCTGGTGCCTGCCACTGCAGGTCTGTTTTATTGGTGAGGGCAGAGGTGAGTACGCCAACTTTCTCTGGGGCGGCTGGTGCCCAACCCAAGCTAGCCATACTTGCCAGATTCACGCCTGTATTTTTACGGAGGTATTCAAAATCCATGTACTCCACCAAGTCACCGTACTGCACACCGTTTTCTTTGCGTACGTCCTGGTGCTGGTGATCAAAGTCTTCGTTCATCTCACTCATACGCACAGCTGTATAACCTTGTCGGTTGAATGGCGTGTGGTCGCCGCCACGCAGGAAGCGGTCGGTGCGGTGTACCAGCACTACGTCCATCTGATCTACATACTTCTCGCCAACCAGCTCCATGTAGCGGGCCAGGTTGCGGCTTGGGCTGTCGTTTTCTGAACCGAGTGTCTTGCGCAGGCGTGCCTGCTCTTCTGTTTCGTTGGCTGGCGTGCCTTCGCTAAAGATGCGGACTTTGGTATTATCATGCAGGCCGGTTTCGGCAGAGAAAGAGTTGCCTACAATGTCGTTGTTCTGCATGGCAATCAGGTTCCAGTTTTCTTTTTTAGCACGCTCTGCTAAGTGGGTAGAGCCGTACAGCCCTTGTTCCTCTCCCTGGAATGCCACGAAAATAAGGGTAGCTGGGAATTTCTTGGAAGCCATGACACGTGCCATTTCCATTACCATCGCTACGCCAGAGGCATCATCGTTAGCGCCTGGAGCTTTGCTTTTCGCATCCATCACGTCAGTGGCTCTGGAGTCCAGGTGGCCGCCCACTATAATAACACGGCTGTCATTTGGGTCAGTGCCCTTCAGAATAGCCATTACGTTTGCCATCTCAGTGTCTTTTGGCACACGGCGTCCGTCGGCAGGTACTACAAAGCGGTCCATCTCCACGGTCATGCGGCCATCAGAGGCTTTGGCATATTTCTCAAACTCCGACTTTACCCACTCGCGGGCAGCGCCAATGCCCTCTTTTTTGCTGGTAGTGGTGCTCAGGGTATGGCGTGTGCCGAAGCTTACCATCTTGGTAACTAACTCTTCCAGGTTCTTGGCGGAGATCTCGTTCACCATTTTCTTAATCTCATCATCCTGGCGAACTACCTCTTGGGCTATACTTTCGGTAGGAGTGACTAAAGGTGATCCAGCCAGCAGCAGTAGCGCCAGCAATGTTTTTAGGTTAGGTTTTAAGGTCATCTGTAGGTGTTAGGTGTGCGATTGATGTTACAAGTTACAAAGTATATGGGAGAAATGGGCGTTTAGCAGTTAGATAGTGGCTGAGGTACTTGTACGTAGTCTTTTACAATCATAGCGCAGGTATCCGCCCTTTATGGCGCAAGTCTTCAGACTTGTGTCCTACTATGATGTCGAGTTTGCAACTCGACTGGCTTGAAAAGACATACTTTTTTATTGGCAGCCATACCTGCTGGCGCGAATTTGCAGCTCGTGTCGATTGTAGCCTCGGCCATACTTGTTGCAGTTATACTTGCATAGCCACTGCTCTTTGGATCTTCAATTAGACTATCTTTTCTAGTTTCTGCTTATCCTCCAGCTCCCATATGTCTATTGTTTCACCTTATGCTTTGGAGCGCTCAACCTAAGGACTGGGACTGATTCTGATAGCTAATGCTTTTGCTTTGGAACATTACTTCTTCCTTCCGCTTCAGCACAATTTCTTCCTTCAGGAGGGTAGGGAGGTGTTACTGCAAAGTCTCTACCTATAGAATTTATACTTGATGACTAGCAACAGCAGAAACTCCCCTCCTTGGAGGGGTTAGGGGTGGGTTCAACTGAATAGCACAAACTATGAAACTTATGCCTGAAGAACACTTAATACAGACTCCCCACCTTAGATAAGGAGGGGCAGGGATGGTTGGATAAAGCAGCTACATAGCAATGACAGCCCCCAATCCTGTCTATCTTTTAATCCAGTGAACCCTGATTCAGACTTCTCAAAATGCGATTTGGCAGCGATAGTCTTGCAGCTTGTGCAGTTCAGTTTCTACGCTCAACCTTGTTTTAGAATTGGCAAGTTCGGTTTGGTAGCGCTGTGAAAGTTCTCTGCGCCGAATGGCCTCCAGAAAGCGGCGGGCATCTTCACGTGTTTCCAGCGTAAGGCCGGGCACTTGGGCAGGTTTGTCATCATCACCTTTGGCTACCATGGTAAAGTAAGAGGTGTTGGTATGCTTTATTTTTCCTGTCTTCACGTTTTCAGCAATCACACGGATGCCCACCATGAGCGAAGTGTTGCCCACATAATTTATGGAGGCCTTCAGTGATACAAGCTCACCAACCTCTACCGGTTGCAGAAAATGAACCCCCTCCACCGTTACAGTAACGCAGTAATTGCCTGCGTGCTTAGCCGAGCAGGCGTAGGCTACCTTATCCATCAGCGAGAGCAGGATGCCACCGTGAATTTTACCGCCGAAGTTAGCATAGCTCGGGATCATCAGCTCTGTAAGGGTAGTCTGTGAGTATGAAACGGTGCGGTAATTCTGTGTGTCGGTCATGGTTTAAAATAGGGTTCAGAAGGCATATACTTCATTTAGAGTAGCTCCGTTACCTTACAAGAAGATCACATCCTTCACTACCTCACGGCCTGCTTCAATATTCAGAAGGTTAATTACTTTACTTTTAGACATATTTAGCTCGTGCTTGAGCGGGGCAGAGGTAAGTTTTACGAAAAGTTTTCCGTCTTTGAAGTATAGCTGCTGCGTTTTCAGGGCAATAGGCTTGCCCATGATTTTCTCCCAGTTCTGCACCAACTGCACCTCACTTAGCTTTCCATCAATACGGTAGGCCTGCATCAGTGCCTTCAGGCTCTCCCCAATCGGTTGGATGTCGGCTTTGCGTCTGTCAATCGCCTCTTTCTTCTTGTAGTAGCGCACGTTTTTAATGTTAAATAAGTGTGTGTGATTGGATGCTGCTAGGTTGAATAACTGGTGCTAATTGAGTTTTACATCCAGCCCAATTCTAAAATTAGCTTCTAAAAAATCCTGGGTGTCTGTATTAATATTTATAGGCATCAACTCTAATGCTATTCTTTTACCTGGTGGGCTGATCCTGAATCCTGCCCCAAAGTATCCGCCTGCATGCACATCGTTTATGTATACTGAACTGGATCTACCTGGGTCGCCACCTGTTCCTTTCAACCCCCGGGAGTTATTTACTAATGCTCCAGTACCTAATACCAGCGAAAAGGCTTTAAATCTAACAGCGTCAACATATAGGTTCGTTTGCAAGCTAACCGAGTTAAAATAAACGTCTGGCGCATCTGATATTCCCTTTCCGCTGTAATAGCCAAAACTCATGTTGGGATTTAACCGAAGCCGATCTTTCCATATTTCTCTTTGGTAACCTACCGAAAATACGAGACCAAGCCCTTCTGCATTTTTCCCCATAGAAGCACCAATGCCTGTTGCATACTTCAAGCTACTCTTCGAGAACTCTTGCCCGTAACAAATGCTCCAACTAGTAAGCAGTAGGAAAGTGAAGGTGATTAATAGTTTGTTCATAGGGTAGGTAGTTGTGCAAGTATAAATCAGGTACGCGCTTGGGTTGGCAGCAGCAGCAATCAGAGCTGTCCAATCACCTTTACTGTTCCCTCCTTCACATCAAATCTACGGATACTTTCTGAGAGGCCTTCGAGTATTTTATCGGTTCTTTCGAGGTGCGTGTCGGTCAGGAAAATCTGGCCGAAGGTATGGGCGGCTACCATTTGCATGAGCTTGGTGATGCGTTTCTCATCCAGTCGATCAAAGATGTCGTCAAGCAGGAGCAGGGGCTTGTGGTGCTGCCGCTGGTCCATTACCTCGAAGTGCGCCAGCTTCAGGGCTATCACATAACTCTTTTGCTGCCCCTGCGAGCCAAAGCTTTTCACAGGATTGCCATCCATCAGAAATACAAAGTCATCTTTATGCGGGCCAACGGTGGTGCGTTGCAGCGCCAGGTCTTTTCGCTCGGCCTGTTGCAGCTTCTGCGCAAAGTCATTGCCTTCCAGCTGGCACTTATAGGTAAGCGTAACTTCTTCGCTGCTATCTGAAATGTGGCGGTAATGTTTTTGAAAAATTGGCACAAACTCCTGCAGAAAAGCCTGCCGCTCTTGTGCCAGCTGCTCTCCAAAGGGCACCAGCTGCTCGTTCAGTATGTGCAGGTAATCGCCGTCGAAGTAGCGGCGCTCGGCAAACTGCTTTAAAAGCGAGTTGCGCTGCTTCAGCACATGGTTATACTGTATTAGCTGCTCCAGGTACGTGTGGTTAAGCTGTGAGATGAGGCTGTCGAAGTACTTGCGGCGCTCCTCGCTGCCCTCCCGGATCAGATCCGTGTCATAAGGTGAAATCAGGACCACCGGAAAGCGCCCGATATGGTCGCTCATCTTGTCGTAAGGCGCTTTATTGTGCGTTACAGTCTTTTTCTGCCCTTGCTTCAGGCTTACCTGCACCGTGTGTTTATCGCCAGCCACCTCAAAGCGGCCCTTCACCATAAAGAAATCCTCGCCTTGTTTTATACTTTGCAGGTCAGTGCCCGGAAAGGCACTTTTGGTCATGGAGAGGTAATGTATAGCATCTAGCAGATTAGTTTTTCCGCTGCCGTTGTCGCCAATAAAACAGTTGATATGCTCCGAAAAAACCAGCGCGGCCTCTTCGTAGTTCTTGAAAAACAGCAAACTTAGATTTTCGAGGAGCATTTAGTTTCTACTTTGATATCTTTTTCCTTAATTTCGCATGATAAACCGTTTGCGGTTATATTTGCCGCAGCACTAGAGGGTTAAAGCCTTCAGCTATAAAACGGACATCTTAAAAACGCAAGACTATTACTCATGGCTGATACGAAAGATAAGGCAAAAGCGAAGTCGGCGAAAGCAAAGGTACAGGCTGAGCCAAAGTTTTCAAAGGAAACATACATGGAGTGGTATGAGTCGATGAAGCTCATGCGCCGCTTTGAAGAGAAATCAGGACAGCTGTACGGACAGCAGAAAATCAAAGGTTTCTGCCACCTGTACATCGGCCAGGAAGCCTGTGCAGCAGGTGCTGCTTCAGCACTGGAGAAAGGCGATAAGTGGATTACTGCTTACCGCGACCACGCTCACCCGTTGGCATTAGGCACAAGCCCTGACGCTATTATGGCGGAGTTATTTGCAAAGGCGACAGGTTGCTCTAAAGGCAAAGGTGGCTCTATGCACATTTTCGATAAAGAAGTCGGCTTTATGGGTGGCCACGGTATAGTGGGTGCGCAGGTGCCGCTTGGCGCAGGTATCGCCTTTGCTGAGAAGTATAACAAGACTGGCAAAGTTTGTATCTGCTACATGGGTGACGGTGCTGTGCGCCAGGGTGCTTTCCACGAGGCCCTGAACATGGCCATGACCTGGAAGCTGCCAGTTATCTTTGTGATCGAAAACAACGGTTACGCGATGGGTACTTCGGTACAGCGTACGTCTAACGTGGTGGAGCTTTATACATTGGGCGAAAGCTACGATATTCCTTCTGAGCCGGTTGATGCCATGGAAGTAGAGCTTGTGCACGAAGCTGTGGCAAGAGCCGCTGAGCGTGCCCGCGCCGGAGAAGGCCCAACCCTGCTTGAGTTCAGAACTTACCGCTACAAAGGGCACTCTATGTCTGACCCGGCTAAGTATAGAACCAAAGAAGAGCTGGAAGATTACAAAGGCCGCGACTCAATCGAATCTGTGAAAGCTACTATTTTGAAAAACGGCTGGGCAACAGAAGAAGAACTGGATGAGATTGATGAGAAAATAAAAGAGCGCGTGGCACAATCAGTTACGTTCGCTGAAGAATCTCCATATCCAGACCCGAGCGAGCTTTATACAGATATCTACATAGAAAGCGATTATCCATTCATAATGG
>NZ_JBHTLD010000162.1:0-12233 GCF_042678745.1 Pontibacter rugosus
CCGCAAGCTGCTGACCACGCTGCTGGAGATGGACGGCTGGTCCTGGAGAGAGGTGTACCAGCCCGAGTAGGGCCTGAGGCCGGGGAACCGCAGGAGCTGAGTTCTGTTCCTTGAGTTCTGCAGTTCTTGCCATCCGAGTGGCACTGGTGGTTTGGGCTCTGCGCTCAACAACAAACCATGGGGTGGCTTTGCCGTACTTTTCCAAAAGGAGTGAAGTAGGGGCAATGCCGGCCTATAGTGAAAAACTGAGTATATACGAAGATTCAAAAAATGTTGCTTACCTGGATGCACTTAGGACGCTGGACACGAACTAGACTCCTCATTCTTGACCCCATACTACAGGCTGTTCCAGAACAGTTTGTACCATAGCAGGCAGGGCCAACTAAAACAGATATGCATGAACACTACCTTTACTGCACTTGCCATACAGCAAGCCACAGAACAATACCAACAGATTCGGGCCCGCACTGAAACTATTTGCCAGCCGCTGGAGCCGGAAGACACAGTTGTACAGCCTATTGTTGACGTAAGTCCTCCCAAATGGCACATGGCGCACACCAGCTGGTTCTTCGAAACTTTCCTGCTGCAACCCCACCTGTCTGGCTACAAGCCGTTTCATAAGCAATACAGCTACCTTTTTAACTCCTACTACAACAGCGTGGGTAGCCGTGTGCAGCGCGATCAGCGCAGCACCCTGACACGCCCGCCACTACGCGATGTTTATGCCTACCGCCAACACGTGGACGAGCACATGCAGCGGCTTTTCAAGCAACTGGATGAAGGGAAAGACAAAAGCAAACTCGCTGAACTCTTGTCATTAGTGCAGCTAGGCCTACAACACGAGCAGCAGCACCAGGAGCTGCTCATCACCGACATCAAGTATATTCTCAGCACCAATCCGCTGCTGCCGGTTTACAAGCGACCATTGCATCAACCAGAAAACAGTAAGGCAACCAAGGCCTCTTTCTTAGAGATTCCGGGCGGCACGTACACTGTTGGCTTCCAGGGTGAAGGATTTAGTTTTGACAATGAACTAGGCGTGCATGAGGTGCTTTTAGCAGACTTCCGGATAATGAACCGGCTCGTGACAAACGGTGAGTACTTGGAGTTTATCCAGGACGGCGGCTATGGGGATTTCAGGCATTGGCTGGATGAGGGATTTGCACTAGTGCACACCCAGCACCTGGAGGCGCCCTTGTACTGGGTGAAGCAGCAGGACGAATGGTGCCGCTTTACGATGCATGGGCTGGAAAAGATTAACCCGAACGACCCGGTGTGTCACCTAAACTTCTATGAGGCAAACGCGTATGCCAACTGGGCCGGAAAGCGCTTGCTAACGGAATTTGAGTGGGAAGCAGCCTCTCAGGTACATCCGCCCACCGGAGGCAATTTTGTAGAGCGTGGGCGGCTGGAGCCTTCCGCAGCCGAACCGGCAGTCAAAGGCGTCCAGCAGTTGTACGGTGATGTGTGGGAGTGGACCTATAGCGCCTATCACCCTTACCCGCGCTTTGAGAAAGCGCCCGGTGCCATTGGTGAGTACAACGGCAAGTTTATGCTGAACCAGATGGTGCTGCGCGGCGGCTCCTGTGCCACCTCCGAAAGCCACATCCGGACTACGTACCGCAACTTCTTTCACCCCGAAAAGCGCTGGCAGTACAACGGCATCAGGCTGGCCCAATAAGAAGCAGATGAAATTGACTCCTACACTACCCCCTATGATAGAATTAAGTCGCAAAGAAGACGGCACTAGCGATACAGAGGTTTTTGCAAAAGATGTGGCCCATGGCCTAAGCCAGGAGCCCAAGTCGCTTCCTTCCCGCTACTTTTACGATGCCGCAGGCAGCAAACTCTTCCAAGGCATCATGGCGCTGCCCGAGTACTACCTGACCCGCTGCGAGTTTAAGGTGCTGACAGAAAACAGGGAGGAAATGGCAAGGCAGTTTGCAGCAAACGGCTTCTTTCACCTGATCGACCTGGGTGCCGGTGATGCCATGAAAACAAAAGTCCTGCTACGGGAGCTGAGCCAGCAGAAAAGTGCATTCGATTATGTACCCGTTGATATATCCGGAACCGCCATGAGCCAGCTTCGCGATAGCCTGCAACAGGAAATGCCTTCTGTGGATGTACAGGCTGTGGTGGGCGAGTACTTTCCGGCTTTGGAGTGGCTACAGGACAACAAAGCCGCGCGCAAGGTAGTGCTGTTCCTGGGCTCCAACATCGGCAACTTCAAAGCAGATGAAAGCAAGCGCTTCCTGCAGCGCGTCTGCAGCAATCTCAGCAAAGCCGACAAGCTGTTAATGGGCATCGACTTGCGTAAGGACCCGGATGTTGTTTTAAGTGCTTATAACGATGCGTCCGGTGTAACAGCCGAGTTTAACCTGAACCTGCTGCGCCGCATTAACAGGGAACTGGGCGGCAACTTTAATGTAGACCAGTTCCAACATTACCCCATCTACAACCCGCACGAAGGGGTGATGCGCAGCTTCCTTGTCAGCAAAGAAGACCAGGACGTGTACATCCAGTCTACCGGACAGACTTTCCATTTTGATGCCTGGGAAGCCGTCCATACCGAAAACTCGCACAAATACACGCTGCAGCAGGTTTATGAGTTAGGGAAAGCTTGTGGTTTCAGCGTCGAAACTGTTTTCCAGGACAAGGCCTGCCGCTTTGCCGATGTGCTCTTCACTGTGGACTGACGGTTTTGCAGTAAGACGACAGTTCTTTATGTGAGGCCTTTGCAGCCTTTGGTGCAAGGGGCAACAAATGTGCGCTCCGTTTCCTGGTCGTTCACATAACACTCGGGCGCCTGTCCGAAGGCCGTTCCGCTGCTGGGTATAGCAGGACAGAGCCGGGCACCTGCACCCGGTGTTTTTCCCACCACGACCATTACGCTACTCTCCCTTTTGCAGCTAGCTGTTACAGTTGGAAAGCTGCTGTCCCTTGCGCTCCGAGCTACGCTGAGGCTTGCAAACCCTTGTGCAGGTGTTTAAGCTCTGAAGCAAGATGCTCCTTCTCTTTGTGCCACCGGCGTTTCTAGTCACACAGTCGTGCGCAGTGAAAGCTTAGCCTTTGCTGCACTTCCCGCCAAAAAGCGTACTCTGGCCTTCTTTTTAGAAACCATCTCCCGCCTCCACGTTAGAAGGTGCTAAGCCCCTTATGGAAAGAATACGAGTGTTAGCACCGGCTCTTCCCATTCGCTGTCTCGTCCACTCTGGGTACGTTGCCCTCTAAAGCCTCCTCATATGCGTCTCTTTAGCATCCGCTTGTTTTGCATAGTTGAACTGGCGGCACTCCTGGAGGATTCGCGATGCATGCACAGGCTCAACCGTGTGAGGTTAACGATTGTTCCTCAAGTTGTTATAAACGGCTATAAGGAGGCAGGCGTCTAAACTTGTGCTGCGAAGCTGATTTTTGCTGAGTAGCTAAAGAATAAAACGCTGAGGCAACATGTGCAGGTTGGTGTTCTCTGTTCCTGAGTCACAACCCATTGCTTAACGTTTTATGTACTACTGTTTATTTTTTACATATTTTCTTTGTTACCCCGTGAAGTAGATACTTGATAAAGGCTCGTACCACTCCGTATTTGTTTGCTAAGTTTAAATGTTGGCGGTTTTAGCCGCATGATGTGGCTAGAGTGTGTCTTCCTGCAGTAACACGCTTACTGAACCACCCCTAAACCTACACCCTGTAGCGGGCGTAAGATTTATAAAAGCAAAAGAATCAATGAACAAACAGTACGATGAGTTTAGAGCGTAGTGGAGACAAGGGCCGTCGTGGCGTAGCAGTTATAACAGGCGCATCGGCAGGCCTAGGCAGGTCCGTTGCCCGGAATTTTGCCCAGAACGGCTATGATGTAGCCCTTTTAGCCAGAGGTCTGGAGGGCTTGAAAGGAGCGCAAAGGGAGGTAGAGGAGGTGGGGCGGAAAGCGGTCTACTTCCAGGTAGATGTGTCAGATGCGGCTGCAGTAGAGGATGCTGCTTCCCGAACCGAAGAACAGCTGGGGCCTATTGACGTGTGGGTCAACAACGCCATGAACAGTGTTTTTAGCCCGGTGAAAGAGATGGAGCCAGAAGACTATAAGCGCGTGACAGAGGTAACTTACCTGGGGCAGGTTTACGGGACCCTGTCTGCCCTGAAGCGCATGCTCCCGCGTGACAAAGGAAAGGTTGTGCTGGTAGGGTCCGCGCTGGCTTACCGGGGTATTCCGCTTCAGTCAGCGTACTGTGGGTCGAAACATGCGGTTGAGGGTTTCTTTGACTCCCTGCGCACAGAGCTGCTGCACGACAAGAGCAACGTAAAGGTAACAATGGTGCAGCTTCCGGCCATGAACACAACCCAGTTCGGCTTTGTGAAAAGCCGGCTGCCAAACAAGCCCCGGCCGATGGGTACCATCTACCAGCCTGAGGTGGCCGCGGAAGCCATTCTGTTTGCCGCTGAAAATGACCGACGCGAGATAAACGTTGGCTGGCCAACCCTGCAGGCGATTGTGGGCAATAAAATAGCTCCCTGGTTTGCAGACTATGTGCTGGCCAGGAACGGCTACAAAGGACAGCAGACAGACGAGACAGACGAACCAGGCAGGAAGCACAACCTTTGGGAGCCCTTACCCGGCGACCATGGCGCCCACGGACCTTTCGGAAAGCAGGCCAAAGGCTATAGCCCGCAGCTGTGGGTAAGCCTGCATCGAAAACATATCCTGCTGGCTGCTCTTACTGCGGGAGCAGTACTCCTGCTCCAGAAGTGGGCGAGAGACTCCTAAAGTTTCTCTCGATTATAGTGCATGTGAATGAACTACTACAAACGATGCCTCCTTTAGCGACACTGCTGTTTAAAATGCGCTGCCGGTTTCATGAGCTGGCAGGCACAGCTTCCTGCATGGGAACAAGGCTTGTGTCCATGCTGTTCTCTGGCAGGCGACGCAAAGCCAGGAAGAGAAGAAACTAAAACAGGCTGTCAGAAGGCACAGAGAACTAGCTTGCGCTACACGCAAACAAGATTTCCCGGGCACTCCCCCAGTGAAGACTGTTACCCTGGTAGAAGACAGGCTCCACCGGACTCTACAAGCCTAGTAAAGCTAAAATAAAAGTCCGGCAAAACCCAAGTGGTGTGTTGCTTAAAGAAGCTGCTCTGTTCTTAACGCTGTAACCTCCGGCCCGACACCCGTATGCGGCTGCACGCGAGGAGCCGTTCGCCTGTACTTGCTCAAGGTCATTACTAACTTTTGTTTATAATGGAAATAACGAAGAGGAATCACGCTGCCTTAAAAGCATTGGGGCCTCTAGCCGGCAGAGGCGTCTCTTATGCAGCCCTGATTATTTTGGGCCTGCTTGCGCTCGCTTGGGGCACAACCTCTCTGGACAAAGCCTCTGGCGGGGACTCCCTCATAAACTACGTACCTTTCCTTAGAATAGATAATGCCGACACCGCCCGTGCCCTGCTTGCTTCACTGCTGCAGGGCTTGCTTGCCTCTGCGCTTCCGATGATAGCGGTGGTTGTCCTGGTGCCAAGAAGCATGTCGGGCGTCGTCAGTAGAGGAATAAGCTGGATAGCCCCCGGCACCGTCACAGGCACCATTGGGTTTCTCTTCGTCGTGCTAGTTAACCTTGGAATGCGGCCCTCACACGAAGTGCCGGTGCTGTCGGTAGCCATAGGGACGCTGCTGGCCTTAGCCAGCCTTGTTGCTGTTCTCCACTTTACCTACAACACACTTCAGAAGGCGCTGACGGGAAATAAGCTTAGCAGCCTGTACCGCGCCACCAGGCACCTGTTGGACAAGGAGCTCAGCAGTGGGAGCTATAAGGAAGTTCAAGAGGAGGATGGGGAGTGGCTGGTAGTAAAGGCATGGGTGTCTGGCTACTTCGACACCGTTACAGAAGGGAAGATAAAGGAGGCCTCTGTCAAAAGGGGGCTAAAGCTAAGGGTTCTCAGAAGCCAGGGGGCCTACCTGCTGAAAGGAGCGCCTTTCCTCAAGGTAAACAAGCCGCTAGACAAAAAGCTCCAGAAGCTGCTGGAGGAGAGCGTCATAATCCGACACCAGGAAGTGGGAAGGGAAAGCTGCTTTGACGGTTTCAGCCAAATCACGGCAGTAGCCGTTCGGGCGCTCAGCCCGGAAATGCGAGACCATGGCACGGCTGTCCAGGCAACAAACTATCTGGCGGATTTACTTTGCAGACTGCAGCAGCTAGGGGGGCAAAAGGTGGTGAGGCGTAAAGACGGTGTAGCGTGTCTTGCCTACGCCCCTGTACCCTTCAAGCGAACGTTCCGCCTGTGCATGGCAGCCATTCAGGCCTGCTCCACCCATGACGTTGCGGTACAGATACGTCTCATAGACCTGGTCACTACAGTAGGCGTGCGGGATGCACGTAGCCAGCACGGTGCTCTGCTGGAAGAGGCGCTAAATGCCATAGAGGAGGGTGCCGTGCAGCACCTGAAAAGCCAACAGGATGTGGCACACATCAAAGCCCTTCTGGAAGAAGCCAGGAGACAGGTATAACGGGAAGGGGCATGTGGAGCACCGTGTCATCTTCATTTTACAGAAGGGCAAGACGTAGTGAGAAGCCGTAGTGACAGGATAAACTTGCAAACTATTGTTTCCCGCTTACCTTTGAAGCTACCTGCTGAGTAAGACGTATGAATGAATTGATCGAAATAGCTATAGGCAACGACGCAGGAGTGCTAACCTGGTGGCAGATGTCGGTGCGGGCGGTAGTGGTATTCTTTGCCGCTTTGATGGTTTCATTCATCGGCAGCAACCGTGTCTTTAGCAAAAGCTCGTTTCCCGACATTGTTTTTGGGATTATGTACGGCTCTGTCTTAAGCAGGGCCATCACCGGCAGTTCTCCGTTCCTACCCACCTTAGCGGCAGCGCTAGTGCTGGTGCTAGTGCACAAAGGGCTGGCTGTCGTTGCCTTTCACTTAGGTGCAGGCTTCGGGCACTTCACTAAAGGCGAGCACGTAAAGCTGATAGAAGAAGGAAACCTACAGCGGCAGGCACTCAGAAAGCACTCCATCACAAAAGACGACCTCCTGGAGGCTGTGCACAGGTCAGGTAACAACGGGAACCTTAGTGACGTCAAGTCTGCTTACCTGGAGCGCAGCGGCCAGATAAGCATCCGCATGAAGAGTGGTGGCAGGCACAAATCAAACGAGAGTCCCTGAAACAGATTATTTATAAGGATGCTCACACACTACCTTGTGACTTGTGCAAGTCCAGTCACCATGCTGTGGCGCCTGCAGTAGAAGTATATTAACCGTAAATTTTGCCTATCCACAAGTGCATGAAAGGCGGGTAGCTACTACAAGCTCCAGAAGCCAAGACTTTCCTCATTTTAAGCCACAGGATGTAAGGTGCTCCTTCGGTTGCACGTAAATATCTGTTACCCAGTATTACCTCCTAAAGAAACAGGGGGTAGACCTGCATCGTTTCGCCAAAAATAACACGGAACACCGCCAGCAATGCTGCGGAAACAGGTGCAGAGGCGTAAGGCTTTAGCTTCTATAGCGTTAGATTTGGTGCTTACACCTTAACTGCGACAGCTTCTATCAGGCATAACGGCCACGCTTATGCCCGCCCTTTCGGCAGGAACAAAGTCAAAATTGTATGATGGAGGTCTGTGAGGTTGCCGTGCACCAACGTGCAAGGCCTTGCGCGTTAATGTCCAAACACAACAGATTCTCTAGACCGTAGGGACTGAGGAAATATGTAGGGACTGAGGAAATATAAGGAAAGAACAAAAGAGTAGCGGCAAGGACAGATGCAACAACTGCCCGGCTCCAAAAAACCTGAACCAGGCCATCAGTATCTTCTGGCTCGGTGCGGCAAGATTGAGACGTTTTAAGCACAACAATGTACATAGGCACCTTGCTATTCTTTGTTAAAGCACCCTTTCACGAATAGTTCTCTGACAAAAGCTGTGTTCTAAGGTGAGGCAGGATAACCTTCTTTAGGCACACTTCCTGTCATAAGGTTCCTGCTGGCGCCCACAGAAGCCCCACCCCTCTGGAGGGGGCTTCTGTGGGCGCTGGTAACTTTCTTTTACTTCATGTGCATCTTGTTCCGTTACCCCTCATGCTCATCACAGCAAAAGTGACACCTGTGGCAGTTGTAAAAGAGGAGACGCTAGTGACAAAAGAAAGCAGGCGGGCTAGTCCTTTGTCCCCGTCGTCAAACCCAAAGATGAGCTTAAGCCCAAACCAAACTGGATAAACAGCAAGGTGTGCCGTGACGGCAAGGCCTATGAGCTTCCTCCAGCTTGGAAGGCGCACCAGTCTTCTTTTGCGTTCACCGTCTGTGGCACTATGGCCAGCGGCCAACCCTAGAACAGTGGCAAACGCCAACCCCAAAAGTGGTGCGCTAAGCTCCTGCCAGCCTATGGGAGGCTCGGTGCACAGTGTCACGCTAACTGCCGCCAGCACAATGGGAGCTGTGGAAAGTAACATGGATACCAGTCCCTGCGCCAAGAGGTGCCATTCTCTTATCGCAGCACCGAGTCCTGCTGCCAGCATGTGGTGATAGGGCAGGAACAACAATCCGACAACCGTGAGGGCTAGAAAGTCCTCGCCAATTCCGTAGGCAAGCAGAGCGGCAGATAAAAAGAACCTACCCATCCGATTGGAGGTGAGCGTGGTAAACTGCCACAGCTCCTCGTACACATCGCTGGCAAGCTTTACAGGACGCTTCTCTACCTTAGAAGGGTCCGTAGCGGATGGTAAAGGAGAACAACACAGGATGGTAAAAAGGAGCCTCCACCAGGTTACAAACAAACCGTTCAGCCTGAGGCACCGTACTCTCAACTTCTACCACGTCCAGCACCAGCTCCCGATGGTCAGGTGTGTGCTGCTTTTCCTGCCAAACGGAAACCTGTGCAGCCCCCGAAGAGAAGGCGATATCAGCAATACTTCTTCCCTTTCCTGCAGGCCCCTTTAACAGATATCAAGTGCATCGTATTGTACAACTAATCAGTAGCCCAGCTGGTTCTTTGCCACAAACAGAGAGGCGCTTTTCACTTACTAAAGTCGCGCCATATGGTCATCCACATCTCCTATTTCTTTGATAACCTCTGTTTGAGAAAGATAGATCTTGTCGGGGAGCTGGCTTAAAGCCTTTGTTACCTCATCGTCCTGACGAATTCCTTTCCGAGCGTGCTCCATTAGATCCTGCTTGCTTGCCGGGTAGTCCGTCCCTTCTAGCCTTTCCTGTATCTGTAAAAAAACCACCTGTGCCATAACTTCTAAAGTATAAGGTAAATCATCAGACAAGGTACAATAAGATTCTAAAAAAAGAAGTACAATCCTAAGGACGAACTACTGTCCAACCGTGATCTTTGCCCACTATCTTATTTATCTTCTGTTTACATACTGTCTAGGGCACAGAAGTGTTTAGAAGAACTTTTACAACCAAGCCAGGGAGCATGTTGCCTCCCTCCGGCAGCATGCTGGAGGGAGGAGAACTGCTTCTTACCGTCTTCGCCCGGTTTAAGGGGATTTTACAGTTTTTCCTTACCAGTTTCCGTTGCAGTTCCCTTGTCTGCAGCATCAGTTCTTCCTGCACCTTGAGAAATGCTCTAAAGTCCTTTGCCTGCACGTAAGCGAAGGTTTCTAGTTCAAGGAAGCAACTCTCAGCTCCACAAGCCGGATCAGACCCCGTGTTATGTTCCGGCACAAGTCCGGCTGAACAGCGGCCTTTGTTGGGGGTGCTACTAGGACATGCGGCATGCGCATTGTGCAATCCATCATGCGGCTTGCGCATAGATAAACGCAATATTAGATTGGTAAAACCATATTCAAAATTCTGCAGTATAACTGATGGCCCGCCTTTAACTGCGCTGCGAATGCCCGGTTTGTACATGTGAAGAAGGAGACCCGCAGAAAATTTTAAACCCCATTACCGTGAGGAAATACTTTTACTTAATCACCGCCTTAACCATAGGGTGGGGTGCCGTGCAGGCCCAGCAGGTGGTCTTCGACCCGGCGGTGGTGTCTACGCTCGTGGTGAACCACACCGCGCAGCAGGCTGCCCTGAAGGACATCAAAGAGAGCGAAGCAAAGATCTTTGTAGTCCAACAGGCTATTGCCTCAAAGATGGTCCAGATAAAGGAGCTGGAGGAGAAGATGTATAACTCCCTCAAGTCGGTGCAGTCGATCATCGGGCAGAGCAAGAACATCGTCTACGCCTCCCGCATCGCCCAGGACATCGGCACCTACCAGGGGCAGATGATGGACATTGCCCAGGGAGACCCGGAGCTGCTGCTCATCGCCGCCAAAACGGAGCTGGAGCTCATCAACCGCACCTCCGACCTGTTCACCTACATCTACCAGGTGGCCGTGGTGGGCACGGACGTGAACCTGATGAGCAACGCGGACAGGCTGAACCTGATCCGGCACGTGGTTGACGAACTGCGCATCATGCGGGGGCTCTCTTACTCGATCACCCGGCGCATGCGCGTGGCCAAGCACGCCGGGCTCTACCGGACGCTCAACCCGCTAGGTTTGAAGTACCCCGACAACAGCCAGGCCATTATCCGCTCCTTGCTTGATGAGTATAAGACGATTCAAAAGTAAACTCCACTACCAGGCTTATGAAAAAGATATCCCACTTACCAATTTTACTCCTGTGCGCCCTGCTCCTGGCAGGTTGCGGCGATTCCGGCGGCGGCCCCACGCCCAATGCAGCTACTTTCCGGGTAGACATTCAGCAGCGCGGGGACTATGCGAAGTTTGCCAAAATCATCAGTATCCATGGGGGGGAGTTCTACCGCACCGGCACTGAAGAGAGAATGCCCGTCGTACTGTTTGAGGAACACCTGACCGAGGAAAGCTATTCCTATGAGGCAGAGGGCGTCCGGGAGCTCAACATCCAGACCACCTACGGTTTCTCAGCGGTGGAGACGCCGCCGGCCGCCATGGAGCTCGAAGTCACCGTGTACCAAAACGGGAAGCAGGTGGGTCGGAAGATCTATGCCTATACCCATGAAACAAACGAGGCCAATGAGTTTCTACGCCACCAGGCTAACCAGTAGGGGTAATATCAGCATACATTAGGTATTAAGCTCTCCTTCTGTTATCGGCTCGACTGCATGGAACCTTCTCGATGCTCTGGAAATTAGAAAAGCCCTTCCTCAACGGATGGGCTTTTCTAATATGTTTAATACTTTAACTTAAATTAGGTTAAAGCGTTCCTTGTCTCTTTGCGAAATAGTTGTTGCACTGCGTAACGCTGCTAAAACTGCACTTAGTTCACTTTTGTTAAGGACACCACGCACAAATGAAGGGTTTTCCTCTAGTTGCTGTTTGATTGCGGATATGTTCTGCGCTTTATTTCTGAACAGTTGGCGTAGCAGTCATGATCTACCATATTGCGTTAATCATTTTGCATTAGTATTTGAAGACTAGATAATACAGGATTTCTTCTAATGAAAGCATTCAGCTCTGTATTGATATAGACCGTGCCTAACTCTGAACCGTCGCTACTTAACCCAATAATTATCCAGAACTTATATTTGGGGGGAGTGGTATCAAGGACCAGCGAGCGAACAACTGTTCCTATCGTTAAGGATCGGGTGCTATAAGCGCTGCGTTGTTCTTCTGAAAAGTACTCGCCTAAGCTTGCCACAATAATAAAATGTACGTTCTATAATGAATAGTAATGGCTATTTGATATAGATTCCTCCAAATACTTTATAGCATCTTCATCCGCTCCACCGGCCGCCGCAATTTTAAGCGTATCCATAACACCGCTCATTGAAGCAGCACCCCAAGCCATATCATGAGAAACCTCTTTCAACTCAGAATAAGACCAATGTCTGCAAAATTCTATTGCGCAGTGAAGGCATTCTTTTTCGGTTTCTGCAAAGAAGTCCATATCTGGATCAGCCAAAGCCTTTAAATTGTAAGGTTTAACTGCGCCGAGTTGTTTCTTCACGCTATTTATATACTCTTCACTTAGACGCTTATCATTATTGCGGCCATCTGCAATCTTTACCAAATCATAAATCTCAGTAGGCACTGGCCCTGCCTCCATTTTTATGAAGCCGTCACCTACTATAGTGTTCCCGTAAGTTGCTAAACATTTTCGCTCTGCAAAGTACAGCGTCCTAAACGCCTTATGATAGTCAGGCGTACCTAATTGCTGTACCACGTACAGCAACGTGTGTAGAGCTTTCTCGTGGTCAAAGGTTTCCGCTAACATAAGACAATATAAATACAATTTGGGGCAAAAATACAGCAATAATAAC
>NZ_JBHTLD010000163.1:0-12154 GCF_042678745.1 Pontibacter rugosus
GGTTAAATCGCTTGGGTAAGTCATAAGTCTGTAAACTTTTATTACCCAACAACCGACACCTGCTTTTTTACTCAACTAAATCAAAACAGCCTCTTAGAGCTAGTAATTATGATTTTCAATTTGGCGCAGCACTAAACTATAGGTGTGTATGCTTTTATTGCTTGCAGCCCTTTACAAAATGCTTTACTTTTAATGTAAGAGCTTGTTTATATTTCGTTTTTGCAGCGCAGAGGATGAATTTTAAAGATGCTCTAAGCTGTATTTACTGACCTACGGCTGCTATAGCTAAGGTCTTAACCTGATAACCCGCTGCACATGAGCATAAGGCCCGCCTTTATATCTGATCCACAGCTTCTGGATGAGCTGGAGCAACATGGTAAAGTCCAGCTTTTTGAACCTGGTCAGTCGTTGATAGAGCCGGGACAGCACATAAAAATCGTCCCTATCATACTGCAAGGATCGGTTAAGGTAATGCGTACCGATGGAGAAGGACATGACTTGCTGCTATACTATATAGAGGGTGGCGAAACCTGCGCCGTGTCCTTAACCTGCTGTAGCACCTCCAGCCCCAGCGAGATCAAAGCAGTGGCGGAGGAACGCACGCAGGTGCTGGCTGTGCCTGTGCGCAAGCATGAGGAGTGGATGAACACCTTTAGGCAATGGAAAGACTTTGTGGCTCAAACATATCAGAAGCGCTTTCAGGAACTGTTGCATGCCATCGATGATGTGGCCTTTAAGAAAATGGATGAGCGACTGTTAAAATACCTCGTTCTGAAATCCAAGCAGCTAAAGACGCTTGAACTAAGTATAACCCACCAGGAAATCGCCAGCGAACTTGGCACCTCACGAGAAGTTATCTCAAGACTTCTCAAACAATTAGAGAACCGTAAGCTGGTGGAACTGGAACGCAACCGAATACTTGTGCGGCACAACCTGGAGTCGTTTCTGGAGCAGTTTGCTTCTAGTTAGTGATGAGCTTAGTTCCCTTTTTCGTATATACTTTCAACTGACTATGCATTGGTAGTATAGGTCTTGTGTGATATCAGTCACAGACTTTAACTATCAGCAGGCTTACCTTTGTATAGATAAGTGAATGCAATCTAAACGCGAAAGTTATGAAAATAGAGCAATTCGAAGACAAGGGGTTAGCACATTATTCCTACGCTATACTAAGTGAGAGCCAGCGCGAAATTGTGCTGATAGATCCCGCCCGCAACCCGCAGCCATACTACGCTTATGCAGAACAGCACCAGTCAAAAATTGTGGCTGTAATTGAGACGCACCCACATGCTGATTTTGTAAGTGCCCACCTGGAGATTCATCAAAAAACCGGCGCCACGATTTACGCCCACCCTATGGTTAGAGCAGATTACCCTCACCAGCCATTAGATGAAGGTGCAATACTGGAAGTAGGAGGCATAAAGTTAAAACCTTTGCACACACCCGGTCACTCGCCTGATGGCATTAGCATTGTGCTGGAGCATGAAGGAAAAGATAAAGCCGTATTTACAGGAGACACACTTTTTATTGGAGACGTAGGCCGCCCGGACCTGCGGGAGCATGCCGGTGCCATGACAGCCAAAAGAGAGGAACTTGCGCGCCAGCTGTTTCGCAGCACACGCGATAAACTAATGCAACTTGAGGATGAGGTATTGGTGTATCCTGCTCACGGAGCCGGTTCGCTCTGCGGCAAAGGCCTGAGTAACGCAAACAGCAGTACAATAGGAGCTGAAAAAGCCGGCAATTATGCTTTACAACCCATGAGCGAAGAAGCGTTCGTGAAGCTGATTGTAGCCGATCAACCTTTTATTCCGAAGTACTTCGGCTATAATGTCTCGCTGAACAAAGCAGGAGCGCCTGCCTACCTGCCTTCACTAGAAGGTGTGAAAAGACTGGGAAAAATCGCAGAGGTGAAGGGCAGTGCTGTAATTGTGGATGCAAGGCCACAGGCGCAGTTTAAGCAGGGGCATCTTAACGGAGCGATAAACATCCAGAATGGTGGCAAGTTTGAAACCTGGCTTGGCAGTATAGTGCATCCTGATGAACAATTTTACCTGTTGGCGGAGTCAGAAGAGGCGCTGGAGGAGCTTATCAGCAAATCCGCAAAAATAGGTTATGAGCAGCTTATTATTGGAGCATTAGTATACAACCAGCAGGGTGGTGAGCAGAGTGCTGCGTTTGATGCAGCTGCTTTCAAAGCAAATAAAGCAGCTTATACCCTTATAGATATCCGTAACGGCAGTGAAACAAAAGCCGGAACCTTTTTCGATGGAGCCATTACTATACCCTTGCCCGAACTGCGTGAGCGCGCTGGCGAAATACCTACGGATAAGCCTGTAGTAGTGCATTGTGCCGGTGGCTACCGCTCTGCCGCCGGAAGTAGTATATTGGCAAGTGTGCTTCCAGTAAAAGTGCTGGATATGGGGGAGGCAATAAACCATTTAAAGGAAAATCAGCAAGTATAAATCAGCTCTTATAGAGGGCGCAGTCACAAAGTATAAAATAGTAAATGGAACAATTAGTAGATTGGTTAAGCCAGCCTTGGCCCTGGTACGTAGCAGGCCCAATGATTACGCTGGTAATGGTGCTGCTGCTGCTGACAGGCAAGAGCTTCGGGGTGTCCGATACCCTCAGAACCACGTGTGCTATGGGTGGTGCGGGCAAAGTGAGTGATTTCTTCAACTTTGATTGGAAGAAGCAGGTATGGAACCTGGTGTTTGTACTTGGTGCTGTAGTAGGAGGTTTTATTGCCGCTACCTGGCTGCAGCAGCCAAACCCCATTCCGCTGGCGCAGGACACGGTGCAGGAGCTACAGCGTTTAGGCATCAGTAATCCGGGCGCAAGTTACCTGCCAGAGGATATCTTCAGCTGGGAATCACTTTTCACGCTGAGAGGCTTTATATTATTAGTAGTAGGTGGTTTTTTAGTTGGCTTCGGTACACGCTATGCTGGAGGCTGTACATCGGGGCATGCCATCAGCGGACTTAGCAACTTACAGCTTCCGTCGCTTATAGCAGTAGTCGGTTTTTTCATCGGGGGCCTTCTGATGACGCACCTGCTGCTGCCATTTATCCTTACCCTTTAATTTCAAGCTGCAAATGAAGTTTTTAAGCTATTTATCAATCGGGACACTTTTTGGCATTGTCATGACCAAATCACAGGCCATCTCCTGGTACCGCATTTATGAGATGTTCCGCTTTGATTCATTTCATATGTATGGCATTATTGGGTCGGCAGTTATACTTGGTGTTATCAGTGTGGCTCTTATCAAGCAGTTCCAGCTGAAATCAACGGAGGGGACGCCAATCACCTTTACGCCAAAGAACAGAAGCGTTGCGCGTTACCTGATCGGGGGTATTATTTTCGGGCTTGGATGGGCCATGACGGGAGCCTGTCCCGGCCCCTTGTACACGATTGTGGGCAATGGCTATGGTGTATTTCTGGTAGTGTTGTTAAGCGCTTTGGTAGGCACGTTTACATATGGCGTACTAAGAAAAAGGCTTCCTCATTAGCGGAAGCCTTTTTCTTAGTACGCTTGCAAAGCAGAAAGAAAGCGGCAGTTTACTCAAAAAAGTACGTCAGGAAATGATACTTTTGGTGATTAGTTGATAAAGTCTATGTGCCTTTTGTCACTGACCTGAGCCCTTAGGACGGTTACCTTTGCACCAGAATCTAATCAAGACGCTATGGAAATACTAGGCTATGTGGCGGCACTTTTTATCGGTCTTTCACTGGGCCTTACAGGAAGTGGCGGCTCTATTTTAACTGTCCCCATTCTGGTTTACCTGATCGGCCTTAACCCCGTGATGGCAACAGCTTACTCTTTGTTTGTGGTGGGGCTTACCAGCCTGGTTGGCAGTTTTAAGTTTTACCGCAAAAAGCTGGTTAATTTCAAAACAGCACTGGTGTTTGGCATTCCCTCACTGCTTACCGTGCTCCTGACGCGTACTTTCATTATTCCGGCTATTCCTGCTCATATACTCTCTGTTGGCGGCTTTACCTTAACCAAGGATGTGCTGCTGCTGCTGCTTTTTGCAGTGCTCATGGTGGCTGCCTCATTCAGCATGATTCGGAAGCGGAAAGGTAAAACAGGAGAGGGGGCAGACCCTGGCATCCGGTTTTGGGCAGTGCTGGGGCAAGGCATCCTGGTGGGGCTGGTTTCAGGTTTAGTGGGTGCAGGAGGAGGCTTTCTGATTATACCTGCACTGGTGCTTTTTACCGGCTTGGATATGAAAAAGGCCGTTGGTACTTCCCTCTTTATTATAGCAGCCAACTCGCTTTTTGGTTTTCTGGGAGATGTTTTTCATTATGATATTGACTGGCTTTTCCTGCTGGCATTTTCGACATTATCAATAGTCGGTATTTTTATAGGCACTGCTCTGGCGGCTAAAGTAGACGGGCAAAGCCTGAAGCGCGGATTTGGGTGGTTTATACTTGCCATGGGCCTATACATCCTGCTGAAAGAAATCTTCTTGAGCTAAAGGCAGATGTTTGTCTCGTTTAATTGCTGCCTGGTGGACCTTGGTAATGGGTGTATTTATTTCTATTAACTGGAACGGTCTTACTGCCCCTTGCCTCAGATAGATTGGAGCGAGAGCAAGTATAAATTTTTATCAACAGCGCGTTGTGAGGCAGGTAACTAGTATATCGTCAATTGGCGGATGCAAATATAATTAGCTAAGAATCAAATAAATCCTGTTTGTAAGCCGCTTTCAGCACTAGTCCAGTAACTAAGGTTATCTAAGAATGTATTTCTGAGGAGTTCACAAGTAACTAAACAAGAAATTTAAAACATGAACAAATTTAAACTTGCGCTAAAGAAAATACCTGGCTGGGCTATAACCCTGCTTCTTGTGGGTATATTATATACCACTGGTCTGCATACAGAGGCTATTGGGCAGGTGCAGCGGCTACTGTTGGCAACTGGCCTCAAAAAGGCCGACGTACCCGAAACTTCTAGTGCTACGATAGCAGAGGAAAACCCTACAGCAGGGGCAGCAGAAATGGTGGGTTCCGGTTTCAAAATCACCAGCATGGACGGAGAAACCATTGATTTTGGAAGCCTGAAAGGAAAGGTCGTGTTTATGAATATCTGGGCTACCTGGTGCCCTCCCTGTATTGCCGAAATGCCCAACATACAACACCTGTACGATCAGGTAAGCTCTGATAAAATTGCCTTCGTCATGCTGTCAGTGGATGAGGGAGGCAAGGAGAAAGTGCAGAAGTTCATCCGCAGGAAAGGCTATACTTTTCCGGTTTACATGCCTGCCAATCAGTTGCCGCAGGAGTTTTACGCTAATGCTATTCCCACAACTTTTATCATCTCGCCTGAAGGAAAAATAGTAGCAAAGCAGGAAGGCATGGCCGAGTATGATACGCCAGAAGTACGGGAGTATTTATCGAAATTAGCAGAGACTGATTAACGGCCCTATTTCATCAACTTGAATTTTCGCTTCATAATCTCCTGAACGGGCACATTTTCTATCTTGCTTTCCAGCCAAGAAATAATATCCAGGTAAAGGAATGGCCGGCGCTCAAATGGGTTTTCTGCTATAACAATTAACTTTTCTTTTAACCCGTTAAAAGCGTCCTTGAGTTGTAGTGGAGTGATATTGCCCAGGTTGCGCAGGAACCGGAATATCTCTACCTGCATTTGATGCTGGTCGTTCATCTTGCCCAGGAAGCGGTACACAGACCTGATCTGATGCTCCAGTTCATAGTCGTCGCCAGCCTCATAGTAGGCAATCAGGCGCAGAATACGGGCAAAGCACTGGATGTCTTCCCGCAGGTTCGTGTCTTTGTAATTAATGATCTTGTTCAGGTACTTTATACTTGTCTGGTTATCTCCGCTGCCAAAGTATAAACTTGCAATTTTAAAGTAGAAAATAAGCATGCGGTGCGGGTCCATCTGTAGCTGGAAATGCTTTAGCTTCTTGAGCAGCTCTGGCACCATACTTACGCCCTCCGTAAAATTGCCACTCATAAAATAGGCATTCAACCGATTGGTGTAGATGTACAGAAACAACAGCATTTCTGTGTTTGCATTTGTGCGTCTGTTCTCATCATCGGCATACGCTTCCATGTCCTGCAGCACCTGCTCAAACTTAGAGTAATACTGCAGGTTAAAAAGTGCCGCCAGTAAGTTGTGCAGGCCTTTTAGGTACATAGTCTCCTGCGTAGACTTCATCTCTGCATGCGTCTCAAACAGATCAACCCACTTTTGCGCATAGCGGTAACACGACCTGAAATCCTGAATAATGGAGTAGAACCATACATGGGACTGATAGAAGTATATTTTTTCAGTAAAGCTCAAGGTGGTTTCATTTACCGCAGGTAAGCTTTCCTTGAAAAAGCTGCTGACGGATGCATAATCCTCCTGGTTTCTGACATACCCCATTTTCAGGTATAACCCATAAAGGCGCAGGGCTACATTCGATAAATCGTGCAGGTGAGAGACCTGAACAGAAAGGGCAGTAGCTTCGCTTGAGAGCGTATCAGCCCTGCCACTCAGGCTCCTGGTGATGTACTGCGACTCAATCTGCTTTTCAAAATCTATGGCTGTGAGGGCTATGTGCTGTAGCTCTGCCTGCAAGGCAGATGCCTTTATCTTATCCAACACTTTCAGGCACTGCTGGTAAAGCCCTTTATTATAAAGTACGCGCGCATGCCCCAACTGCTCCTGCAGCTGAATATCTACGTTTTGACTAGTATGGTAGAGGCGCAGGCTGGAGAGAAGCTGCTTGTAGAGGTTAGCCTTAAGGTTTGGCAGCTGTATCTTCTTTATACTTGGCACCTGCTTCAGAATCTTCTCATCATCATAGACAGCCAAGCTATCCAGGGCATCAAAAAGCTGCAAAAACTTGAGCCCATCACTAGCGCCCTGCCTGTTGGCAAACAAACGGAAATGCCTTTTTTCTGACTTGGTTAAAGATTTAACCAACTGAAATACGGAGTCTATGTGCTGGGTAGGCATTGTAGTTTAAGGTTGTGTAATTGTTTGTTTATTAGGTGTTTAAAACAAAAATATTTAACTGTAGAAGTAGTAGGCCTACATCAAATTTGTTTCCTGAAGCAGTGAATTTAGGCGGATATTAAACTCCAATTAAAACATTATTTTTTGTTTTTAAGACTAAATAAAGGATGCCGACTCAGAAAATACAAATATTTGATACCACGCTTCGGGACGGAGAGCAGGTACCTGGCTGCAAGTTAAACACCCACGAAAAACTGGTTATTGCCAAGCAACTGGAGCAGCTAGGTGTGGATGTGATAGAGGCTGGTTTCCCTATCTCCAGCCCCGGCGACTTTGATGCAGTAAGAGCCATTGCTGCGCAGACAAAAGAAGCTACTGTCTGCGGTTTATCACGAGCCGTAGAGCATGATATCATCACAGCTGCAGAGGCGCTTAAAGGAGCAAAACGACCACGCATACATACCGGCATCGGCACTTCAGACCTGCATGTAAAGTATAAACTGCGCACCACCCGTGAGGAGGTAATAGCCCGCGCTGTGCAAGCCGTGAAACTAGCCAAAAGCTTTGTAGAAGATGTAGAATTCTATGCCGAAGATGCTGGTCGAACCGACAATGTTTTTCTGGCGAAAGTATGTGAAGAAGCTATTAAGGCAGGAGCTACTGTGCTCAATATTCCGGACACAACCGGCTACTGCCTGCCGGAAGAGTATGGCGCAAAGATTAAATTCCTCTATGAGAATGTAAAAGGCATTGATAAGGTATGTCTTTCCACCCATTGCCACAACGACTTAGGTATGGCTACAGCCAACTCTATTGCCGGGGTCATGAATGGTGCCCGCCAGATTGAGTGCACTATAAACGGGGTAGGGGAGCGTGCAGGCAATACAGCCCTGGAGGAAGTTGTAATGATCCTTCGCCAGCACCCATACCTGAACCTGGTAACTGGCATCAACACGAAACTACTTACTGAGACCTCAACACTGGTATCGCACATGATGCGCATGCCGGTGCAGCCAAACAAGGCTATCGTTGGCGCAAACGCTTTCTCGCACTCCAGCGGCATTCATCAGGACGGCGTTATCAAACACCGCGAAACATATGAAATCATAGACCCGCGCGAGGTGGGTATTGATAGTTCTTCTATCGTGCTCACAGCACGTTCAGGCAGAGCCGCCCTGGCGTATCGCCTGCAGAAACTGGGCTACAATTTCGATAAAGATACGCTGGATAAAGCCTATTCCTCTTTTCTGCATGTGGCTGATGTGAAGAAAGAAGTAGTGGACGAAGACCTGCATGAGTTAGTAGAAGAACAAAATTTAGTGGTAGCAAGCTAGTATGGGAAAGACCTTAGTAGATAAAATATGGGACGCGCACGTGGTGCGGTCCATCCCCGGGGGACAGGATGTGTTCTACATCGACAAGCACTTGATACATGAAGTGACGAGTCCGCAGGCTTTCGAGGAGTTAGAAACCCGCGGCCTGCCCTTGTATAGGAGAGATCAGATTGTAGCCACCGCCGATCATAACGTGCCTACCAGAAACCAGCATCTCCCTATACAAGACCCCCTGTCACGCTCGCAGGTAGACAAGCTAACAGAAAACTGCACCAGGTTCGGCGTAGAGCTTTTTGGACTTGGCCACCGGAACCAGGGCATTGTGCACGTGATAGGACCGGAGTTGGGTATTACGCAACCGGGCATGACAATTGTCTGCGGCGATAGCCATACTTCCACACACGGTGCTTTCGGGGCTCTTGCCTTCGGTATTGGCACCAGCCAGGTGGCGCAGGTAATGGCCTCACAATGCCTGTTGCTGAGCCGCCCTAAAAAAATGAGGATAACCATTGATGGTGAATTGCATGCAGGGGTAACGGCAAAAGATCTGATCCTATACGTGATTGCTGCTTTGGGTACTGGCGGAGCCACGGGATATTTTGTGGAGTATGCAGGCAGTGCCATCCGTTCGCTAAGTATGGAGGGCCGTATGACGGTGTGTAACATGAGCATCGAAATGGGTGCACGTGGCGGATTGATCTCTCCTGATGAAACTACCTTCAGCTACCTGGAAGGCCGGCCGCATGCACCGCACGGGCAGCGCTGGGAGGATGCAATAGCTTACTGGAGCACACTTTACTCTGATGCAGATGCCAAATTTGATGTAGAGTATAAATTTAAGGCTAGTGCCATCACCCCTATGATCACTTATGGCACCAATCCAGGTATGGGCATTGCCCTAAATGGCATGATTCCTTCTACGGTAGGTGCCGGCGAGCTAGTTAGCTTTGAAAAATCCTTAACCTATATGGGCTTTCAGCCGGGCGAGTCGCTGCTGGGTAAACGGGTGGATTATGTCTTTATCGGCAGCTGCACCAACTCCCGTATCGAGGATTTACGGCTGGTGGCTAAGTATGTGAAGGGCAAGAAAAAATCCCCACACGTGGAGGCTATCATCGTGCCTGGTTCTAAGCAGGTGGAGGCACAGGCAAAGGCGGAAGGGCTGGATATTATACTGGCTGATGCTGGGTTTGAGCTACGTGAGCCTGGCTGTAGCGCCTGCCTCGCCATGAACGAAGATAAGGTGCCGGTAAGAGCTTACTGCGTTTCTACATCAAACCGCAATTTTGAAGGCCGCCAGGGGCCGGGCTCCAGAACGTTGCTGGCTAGCCCGCTAGTGGCCGCCATCACTGCAGTAGAAGGAAAGCTAGTGGACGTAACCCAATACATCAACTAATGGAAAAGTTTGAAATACTCCGATCAACAGCCGTTCCGCTTGCGATCGAGAACATAGATACCGACCAGATTATACCGGCAAGATTCCTCAAAGCCACTTCCAGAGATGGCTTCGGAAAGAACCTGTTCTGCGACTGGCGCTACGATGGGGAAGGTAAGCCTAAACCTGACTTTGTGCTGAACAACTCGCTTTATCAGGGGCAGATATTGGTGGCTGGAAAGAACTTTGGCTGCGGCTCCAGCCGCGAACATGCTGCCTGGGCCATTACAGATGCCGGTTTTAAGGTAGTTATATCCAGCTATTTCGCCGATATCTTCCGGGGCAATGCCCTGAACAATGGTCTGTTGCCGCTGCAGGTATCGGATGAGGTGCTGGAGAGGCTTTTTAAGTTGATTGAGAAAGACCCACAGGCAGAATTTGTAGTAAACCTTCCTTTGCAGCAGCTACAGGTGCCGATGTGGGAAGAGAAAGTGTCTTTTGAAATTGATACTTACAAAAAAGAATGTATGCTACATGGCTATGACGATATTGATTTTCTGGTGAGCCAGAAAGTAGCGATTGAAAACTATGAAAAGAACAGAGTATGGATGTATTAAATAAAACAATAGCCGTGTTACCCGGTGATGGCATTGGGCCGGAAGTTTGCAGAGAAGCCGTGAGAGTATTGGAGGCCGTCGGAGAGAAGTTCGGGCATCACTTTACTTTTGAAACACACCTGATGGGAGCCTGTGCCATAGACGCTACAGGCGAACCCTTGCCAACAGAAACGCTTGAAGCCTGTTTCGAAGCTGATGCCATACTGCTGGGTGCTATAGGCGATCCGAAGTATGATAACAACCCTGCTGCCAAAGTAAGGCCAGAGCAGGGCCTGCTGAAACTCAGAAAATCGCTGGGCTTGTTTGCCAACGTAAGGCCGGTAACTGCCTATGATGTACTGCTGCCTCATTCTCCTTTAAAAAACGACCGTATTGCCGGAGCCGACATGCTTTTCTTCAGAGAGTTGACAGGAGGCATATATTTTGGAGAGAAAGGTCGCGATGAAAACACTGCCTTTGATAACTGCACTTACAGCAGGTATGAGATAGCGCGCATTGCACATCTTGCTTTTCAGGCGGCGCAGAACAGGCGCAAAAAGCTAACGCTGGTAGACAAAGCCAACGTGCTTGAAACGTCGCGCTTGTGGCGTGAAGTGGTGCAGGAAATTTCTCTGGAATATGCTGATGTAGCGGTAGATTACCTTTTTGTTGATAATGCTGCTATGCAGCTTATACTTAACCCAAGGCAGTTTGATGTCGTGCTGACGGAGAACATGTTTGGCGATATACTTTCGGATGAGGCCTCTGTTATTGCTGGTTCACTTGGTATGCTGCCTTCTGCTTCGGTTGGGGAGCGTGTGGCTTTGTTTGAGCCCATTCATGGGTCTTATCCGCAAGCCAAAGGTAAAAACATTGCCAACCCTATTGCCGCCATACTTTCGGCAGCTATGATGCTGGAGCACTTCGAGCTGTATCAGGAGGCAGAGTTAATGAAACAAGCAGTACAAGAGGCACTGGACAAGAAAATCCTGACACCAGATCTTGCCGCGTCTGGTGTTGCTTATGGCACCGAGCAGGTGGGCACTTTTATTGCCTATTGTGTGCTGGATGGTGCCGTAGATGTCGCGCTGCCGCATAAAGTTAATATGGAAGTAGGTTTGAGCACGATCATCTAGCCAGAAAAATTAAGGGGAGCATGATTATGCGTGAAGAGAAAGCCCTGCAAGTAGCAGAGCTTTCTCTTTTTAAGGAAGTATGCTCTGGCGCAAGCGTCCGCTTGTGCCTCAGACTGCCTCTGCTAAGTATAGTTTATACTTTCATAGCCTCCCGCTGGCGCTAGCTTGCAGCTAGTGCGTATAATGGTGTAGAGCTTCCAGCTCTACTGGCTCGTAGAGCCACATCTGTACAGCTCTGGCCTTAATCCATTGCCTTTGCCTCTGCTTCCTTCAACCTAGCTAAACTTTCTAGCTTCCGCTCATCCTCCAGCTCCCAAACACCTATCGTTTCACCTTAGGATTTGGAGCGCTCAAGCCCGCGAGGGCTCGTCCTGGGGCATCGCGCTGTGTAGCCTTCCTGCCTAACGGCTGCCGCTTGCGCGGCACCGGAATGCTACAAGGCGCTCAACCCCAGGACTGGAGTAGCTTCAAGTAGCCCAAGCAGTCGGAATTTTTGTAAAACTCTAAGTTCTGTTTTGTAAGGACAGGTCGCGACCTGTTCGCGCCTTATCACCTGCTGTTCAACTTATACTTATACTTCCTTTCGGTTTTCCTCCTGAAAGGATCTTGTTGATAGAAGGCCCCTTCCCTCCGCAAGTTTTTACAACTTGCGGAGGGAAGGGGCTCTATTTTTACAAAGCTTCTTTCAGAATGAGAGGTATTTATTAAACTTAATGTTAATTCTGTTCCTATACTTACAC
>NZ_JBHTLD010000164.1:0-12026 GCF_042678745.1 Pontibacter rugosus
AGTTAAGTTTGATTAACTATTCTGATGTTCTTTCAAGATAGCAGTGCGCTGATAGGCGAAATTTTATCAGGATATTAATAAAGTAATAAACGTAGTTGGTGTTTTTACAGAAGAAGGATGAGAGCTGGTAGAGAAATAAGCTTCTATGAGAATATGATTAAATATTCTCTTGATATGATTTGCTCCATCGATCGTAATGGGTGCTTTGTGTATGTAAGCGATGCATGCCATTCCATTCTTGGCTACGCAAGAGAAGAAATGGAGGGGCATTACTACCTGGAGTATATACAGCAAGTGGAGCAGGAGCGTGTCCGACAGGTGGCTGAGGATACATTAGCAGGGTACGAAACTACTTCTTTTGAATGCAGTTGCCTGCACAAAGACGGATACCTGGTGCCTGTTTTATGGGCTATGGTCTGGTCAGAGGATGACGGGGTGGCCTTCTGCACTGGCCGCGATATAACGGAGCAGACAAGGGCAAAAGAGAAGCTGCGCGAAAAGGAAGACCTTCATAGCGCTTTTATAGAACACGGCTCTGATATGTTAGCGCTGTTTGATGAGCAAGGCACCTATCTCTATAACTCAGGAGCTACCTTAAGAGACTTAGGTTATGAGCCGGAGTCGCTCATTGGCCGCAATGCCTTTGAGTATGCCCATCCTGATGATACGCATGCATTGATGCAAAACCATGCATTGCTGCTAAGTGAAGCGGGCAAGGTTGTAAAGCAGAATTTTCGCTACAGGAGCGCAACCGGCGAATGGAGATGGATAGAAGCTACCTGTAATAATCAGTTACACAACCCGCATGTAAAAGCACTGATTACAAACTCCCGTGATATCACTGAAAGCAGGAATTACGAGCAAAAAATTATCGAGAGCGAACAACAGTTTAAGGCATTATTTGATAACAACCCTGAAGTTGTCATAATTGAAAACCTACAAGGAGTAATTCTGGATATTAACTATGCAGGTGAGTTATTGGTAGGTTTAAGGAAAGAAGATATAGTTGGACAGCATCTTGCAAATTTTCTAAATCCTGAAGCCGCGGGAATTTGCCTAAAATACCTGCAACTTGCTTCTGAAGGCCAGACATTACAGTTTGATGTGGAAATGGTGCATAACCAGGAGATGCTTATTCTGTCGATAACCAAAATTCCTGTAATTGTAGAAGGCAAAGTAATTAAGGTACACTCGGTAATCAGAGATATAACAGCGCTTACACAGTCTCACAGAATTGTAAGAGAGCAGGCCAAAAAGCTTAATACAATTTTAGGAAGCATAAAAGATGCCTTCTGTATACTTGACAAAAACTGGATCTATACTTATACCAACAGCGAGTTCGAAAAGCTGTTAGGGGTATACCAAAGAGATATGATTGGGGAGAATATCTGGGATCATATGCCTGGAGGTACCAACAGTGTCTACTATCAGCATTACAGCTACGCGATGGAATCTGGGAAAACAGTTTCTTTCGAGGTATACTCTCCCGAACTCAAACTCTGGCTGCACCTGAAAGCGTTTCCGTCGGAAGAAGGACTTTTGATTTATTTTAATGATATCACAGATAAAGTAGAAGTTAGGCAGGAGCTGGAGAAGCTATCGTTGGTGGCAAGCAAAACAACCAACGGCATTATTATTACAGATGTAGATGGCGTAGCTGAATGGGTGAACGAAGGATTCACGAATCTGACCGGCTATACCTTTGCTGAGACAGTGGGGGTAAAAGTCCGTTCTCTTATACACGGGGAAGAAACAGATCAGCGCATTGCGGCTACGATTGAAGAGAAACGCAGGCAAGGAGTGCCATGTACAGAAGAAATACTGATTTATAACAAAGCAGGGGAGAAGCGTTGGGTGCTGCTAGATTGCTCTCCTGTGCGTGATGATGCAGGTAATATAACACGGTCTATACTTATCCAAACTGACATTACAGACAAAGTAAAGTCACAGAAAGAACTGGAGAAGCTTTCTTTGGTTGCCAGCAACACGACAAATGGTGTCATCATCACAGATCCAGAGCGCAGGATTGAGTGGGTAAACAAAGGCTTTGTTACTTTAACAGGCTATAGTCTGGAAGATGCTAAAGGCAAAAGACCATCAGAACTATTGCACAACCCAAGGGCTACCACAAATGAATTTGAATTGGTAAAAGACCAAATGCTGAGAGGCGAACCTGTGGCTTTTGAGAAGCTGAACAGCAGGAAAAACGGCGAGGAAATATGGCTTTCGATGCAGGTTAACCCTATTTTTGATGACCAAGGCAAACTTATCCAGTACATAACTACCCAGACCGATATTACTGCCTTAAAAAAGTCGGAGCTGGAGTTGTCAGAACTCACCAAAGATCTTTACAGGCATAACCGTGACTTGCAACAGTTTACTTACATCGTATCCCATAATTTACGGGCTCCTGTTGCCAATATTTTGGGCTTGACCAACATGTTAGCCAAGTTAGATAGAACTACAAATGTATACGATAAGACGCTGGATAACCTGATTGTAAGCACACAGCGCCTTGACTACATCCTGAAGGACCTTAATGAGATACTCTCCATACGGGATAATAAACTTACCCTTGAAAAGGAAAAGGTAGATTTAAAATCTAAATGGCAGCAGGTAATTGATAGCCTTCGGGAGCCACTGCAGGCCTGTGGCGGCGAAATAACTTTAGATATTAAAGATGGCACCAGTGTAAATGGAAACAGCGCTTATTTGTATAGCATATTTTACAACCTGCTTTCTAACGCTATCAAATACAGGGCTGCAGAGCGTCCGCTTCAGATTGGTGTAAAGCTGTATGGCTCAACTAAATTGGGCACTTTTATTTCTTTAACTGATAATGGAACCGGCTTTGATATGAAGCTGGCAGGCAACGACATGTTTAAGTTGTACAAGAGGTTCCACGCCTCTGCTGAAGGACGTGGCATAGGTTTGTTTCTGACTAAAACCCATTTGGAAGCTATGGGGGGAGATATCAAAGTAAGTAGCCAGGTTGGTGTAGGAACACGGTTTTTACTACAGCTGGCATAAAACAAGGCATAAGCAGCTAGTTCTAAATGAAAAGCTGTAACGGCAAAAAACACAAGCACATCAGGGGGATTCCAGTAACCAAATGAGATTTTATACTTCAGTTTTATACTGTATCATCATCAGTTTCTTTCCACTTTCGGCACTTGCCCAGACAGGTTCTGGCCAGCAAGGTATTGCTGATGCAGCAGCTTACAAAACCATCGACTCGTTAAACACTCTTGCTTTTAAGATCAAGAGGAATGATGTGGATCATGCGCTGACGCTACTTCATAAAGCAGCAAGTATGTCTATAAAGCTGGAGTATAAAAAAGGCGAATCTGTTTCGTATCTGAATGAAGCAGGTATTTTTCAGCAAAATGGATATACTGAGAAAGCCATTGCCTTGTATTATAAGTCACTCGGCATCAGCCAGGAAATAAAAGATACTCTCAATGTAGCCAGGGCTAGTCAGCAGATTGGCAATGCACTGGTTGAAGGCGGTGACTTAAAGGGAGCAGAGAAGCTTTTTAAAGAAGCTATGAAAAGCTATCTGGTCTTAGGTTTAAAAGATGATCTGGTGAATGTCTTCAATAGCCTTGGGCTACTATATATGGCGCAAGAAGATTTTGACGCTTCTGAAGAGTACTTCCAAAGTGCCCTGCACGAAAGCCAACAGCAAGGGTATACTTATGGCCTCAAGAAAGCCAACTTTCATTTGGGCCTGCTGCACATCAAGAAGCATAACTTGCCAAAGGCTAAGGCTTTTCTGTATAAAGCACTGGCTATAGATGAAAAGAACGACGACAAGTATGGCCTTTCTCTGGCAAAAAACAAGCTGGCTTTTATAGCGGCAAAGGAAAACGATTTTGATCAAGCTACCAAACTGGCTGAGGATGCACTGCAGGATGCCAAAGCTATTACAGCATCGCAATTGGTGATAGAGGCAATGGAGACTTTAGCCCTTATCAACAAAGAGCAAAAGAAATTTGAAGAAGTTATTAAATGGCAGGAGGCGCTGATAAAGCAACAGCAGGAAACAAGTGCTCGAGAGAAGTCTTTTGGACTGAGCTTTCTGGAAATTCTGGAGGAAAAGCAACAAGCACAACTAGCCTCTAAAAAGCAGGCCCTGCAGGCTGAGCAAAAAACCAAAGAAATATTTCAGGTGCTAGAAGTAGCCGGCCTGGCAAGTATAATTTTGCTGATCTTAGCTTACTTGTGGTATAAAAATTACGCTAAAGCAGTTAAATACAGTAGAGAACTGGCTGCTAAGAATGATGTGATTGAGAAGAATGCGCATATACTGGATGCATTGAACAAGAGCATTATCAAACAAAACATAAGCCTGGAAGAAGCCAATACTATGAAAGGCAAACTTTTTTCTATCATATCACACGACTTGAGAGGGCCTATTGCTTCGGTTAAGGGCGTGCTGGATCTGATCGGGCGTAAACCTATGTCGGAGGCTGAAATAAAGCGGATTCTGGCCATGCTAGGCCATGAAGTAGATGTGGTTATGGGTATGCTGAACAACCTGTTGGCTTGGTCTAAGGCGCAGCTGCAGGGCTCTGTAGTGGCACTGGAGCCCATCGAGGTGCATCAGCTAACAGGTGAGAATATTGATTTTGCTGCCCGGGAGGCAAAGCAGAAAGAGATTAGCCTTATAAATGAAATTCCCGAGAATATGATACTCATGGCGGATAAAGAGCGCCTGAACTTTGTTTTACGTAACCTGTTGATGAACGCCATTAAGTTTACGTACCAGGGCGGTAGCGTAAGGGTGCACATGCAGGAAGGAGATGACTCCGTTGCCCTTGTGGTGACCGATAACGGAAAAGGCATTGCTCCAGATAATATACCTAAGCTGTTTACTGATAAGCGCTTTACAACTGCGGGAACGGCTAAAGAGAAGGGGACAGGCTTAGGGCTTGTGTTTAGCAAAGACTTTGTCGAGAGCCTGGGCGGTAGCATTCGTGTAGAAAGTATAGAAGGAGAAGGCAGCTCATTTTTTATCTGTCTGCCAAAGCTGGTTTTAGATACAGTGGGGGAAGCTTCTGTTGTATTTTAAACGCGTATTTTAAGTTAGTTTGCACCTCAAGGGTTTGCAGAAGTATGCCTTGTGCCGCATCTGTTCAAGGCAGTAGCTGCTAAAAAGTGAAATCAGTGTATCTTACATCGGCTATACTTTCGTATTGCTTATACTGCAGAAGCTTATTTCTACAACTTATTTAGCAAACAAAACATGCACGCTACAACTACATCTATTCTTGCAACCCTTCAAAACGAACAAAATTCGGTTTCATGGCAAGAGTTATTATCTGATATCATTGTTACATTTGATTGCTCTACCGGCACCATCCACACGCTAGACAAAAGCACGGGGTTACTGGCGCTACAGGCCCAGCAGGGTATTCCCGAATTTTTGCTGCCGAAAATGGAAAGGATTCCTATCGGGAAAGGTATGGCAGGCATAGCAGCCGAGCGTAAGCAACCGGTGGAAATGTGCAATCTGCAAACCGATGATTCAGGAGTGGCCCGGCCAGCTGCCAAAGAAACAAAAGTGGAGGGCTCTATTGCCGTGCCGATGTTGCTGGACGGTGAACTATACGGCACCTTAGGTATAGCAAAGCCAGTACCTTATGATTTTACCGAGGAAGAGACTAGCAACCTGATGAAGATCGGGGAGGCCATGAGCCGTTATATTAAGGCTTCTTCTGTAAACTAAATTAAACCATCTAACCCAGCTGCTGCAAAGGCGCTGTACGCTTTGAGGGTCTCTCTTCTTGTTACTCCAGTTAATTGTGAAGACCTGATGTTACAGGCTCGTTGATTTACAACTCTGTGCCAGGGGCAGTTGCTTTAGGTATAAAAGTATAAACTCTGTGAAAAGAGAAACAAAAAAGGGCTGTAGGATCACCTACAGCCCTTTATACTTGTACTTTTGGAAGCCACTAATTAGCAACTTCCTCAAATTTTACTTCTTATTGGTTTTGCTCTGCGCAGGCACCGGGAAGCCACGGTCACGCATCAGGGCATCTATCTTGGCATCGCGGCCACGGAATAAGCGATAAGCCTCTGCTGGGTCCATGGAGTTTCTAGGGGCAAACAGGTATTTCACCAACTTGGCGGCTACCTCTTTGTCATAGAATCCACCTGGAGCTTCCTCAAACGCTTCTGCCGCATCAGAGGTAAGTACATCCGCCCAAAGGTATCCGTAATAACCTGTGGCATAACCTTCACCGGAGAACACGTGTCCGAAGTGTGGCGAACGGTGACGCATGACAATTTCCTTCGGCATGTTAAGGGCAGCCAATGTTTCTCTTTCAAACTTATCAGCATCCATCCCTGCAGGATCTACGGTGTGGTATTTCATGTCCATCAAAGCAGAAGCCAGGAATTCAGTTGTCGCAAAGCCTTGATTGAAGGTAGATGCCTTCTTGATTTTAGCAACTAACTCTGCTGGCATCGGCTTGTCTGTTTCGTGGTGGCGCAGGTACTGGTTGATTACTTTATCCGTAGATAACCAACGCTCCAACAGCTGCGACTGGAACTCAGTGTAGTCTCTCACACCGCCGTTCAGGGTTGGGTACTTCACGTTGGAAGACAGGAAGTGCAGCGCATGGCCAAACTCGTGGAAGAACGTGGTCGCATCATCCCAGGAAACCAACACTGGCTCTCCCGGAGCTGGCTTAATGAAGTTTGAGTTGTTAGATGCCAGTACGGTTTTCTTGCCGTTAAATGTAGTATGGCTGCGGTAAGGCGAAGCCCAGGCACCAGAGCGCTTACCCTGGCGTGCAAACGGATCAAGATACCAAAGGCCAATGTGCTCACCTGAGGTCTTGTCTGTCACTTCCCATACTTTCACATCCTCATGGAAAACAGGCACAGAACCTTCCGGTACCGGCGTAAAATTATAGTTGAACAGCTCGCCGGCTGTAAAGAACAGCGCCTGTGTCAGGTTATCCAGTTGCAGGTACTGCTTTACCTCGTTGGAGTTCAGGTCATACTTCTGCTTGCGTACTTTTTCAGCGTAGTAGCGGTAATCCCAAGGAGCAATTTTAATCTTGGCACCTTCGGCATTCGCTACTTTCTGCATGTCGGCTACTTCTTCTTTTACGCGAGCTAAAGCAGCAGGCCAAACAGCATTCATCAGGTCCATGGCACGCTCAGGCGTTTTAGCCATACGGTTCTGCAAACGCCATTCAGCGTAATTGTCGTGGCCTAAAAGCGCCACACGCTCATCACGCAATTTTAAAATCTTGGCAATATTTTCGTTGTTGTCGTTGGCATCGCCATTGTCAGCACGGCTGTAGTAGGTGTTCCATACTTTCTCGCGCAGCTCTCTGTTGTCTGAGTAAGTCAGGAACTGGTCCATAGACGAGCGGGTGTTAGTAACCGCATACTTGCCTTCCTGCCCACGGTCTGCCGCAGCTTTGGCTGCCGCTTTCACAAACGAATCTGGCAAGCCACTTAACTGGTCTTTGGTAAGGTAAGTTACGTAGTTTTCCTCATCAGCCAGGATGTTGTTTGAGAAAGTAGTATAAAGCGATGAAAGCTCTTTGTTGATGGCAGCGTAACGCTCTTTCGCAGCAGCATTCAGGTTGGCGCCTTCCATGGCAAAGTTTTCATACACCAGCTCCACTACACGCTGCTGATCAGCTGGAAGTGGGTTTTTCTGCGCGTTTTCATACACTGTTTTGATGCGCTCAAACAGCTTCGTGTTTTGAGATATCTTAGACGAAAACTCGGACAACTGCGGCGCCAGTTCTCCCTGTATTTTTCTGAACTCAGGCGTAGATACGTTGCTGCCCCAGATGCTGTAATAAGTCATCGCTCTGCCAAGTTCCTCACCTGCTTTTTCCATTGCAACAATGGTGTTTTCAAACGTAGGCGCAGCAGGGTTATTGGCAATCGCTTCGATCTCTGCCAAGTTCAGCGCCATGCCTTTTTCTACGGCAGGCTTTAAGTCTTCCAGCTTCATCTTATCGAAAGCTGGAACGCCGCCATAAGGGCCGGTCCACTCTGCGAGTAAAATATTGTCAATCTCTTTTTTCTGTTCCATAACAGCTTGTGTTTGTTGCGGCTTCTCCTGCACTTTAGCAGAATTACAGCCTACCAAGGCCAGCAGTACAAGCAAGCCTGACTTTTTACCGGCTAGTATAATTGGGTTTCCCATAGGTGTTTTTAAGATGTGTTTAGTCTCTGTTATTCAGACACCGTTGGCCTGAACGATAGCACAAGTTACTAAAATCTGTGTTGACTTGTGTTTTTCACCTCTAAATGCATGCTTTTGAAGATGATTTATACCTCTTTACAACCCAAAGTTTATGCCAGGACGTATGCAAATAGAAAAACTGATTTTATATGGATCCACTTAAATTAATTTCGGCCATCGCTATACCGGCAGCAGTAGTTGTACTCAGTATTCGTATTACACGCTTGATTGTAAACAAGTAGCAGTTTAGGGTATAGCTTATACTTTAACCTAACATGTAGGGTGCTCAGGCTGATGTCAGAGTTCTTTAAGAGTTACCTTCATGCGTTGTTGTGAGCTGTGGGTGACACTTGCCTAGGCTGCTGTAAGATCAAGATAAACCCCGCTATACTTACAATCTAAGTAAGTACAGCGGGGTTTTAGCTGTTATAGCTACGTCAATCTATAATTAAATAGTTGGTGTGCCTCCTGTTACCTGAACAGTAGAGCCTGTCATGTAGCTGGAGTCCTGCGAGGCCAGCAGCACGTAAATTGGTGCCAGTTCCGCTGGTTGTCCCGGGCGTTTGAGCGGTACACTCTTGCCAAACTCCTTCACCTTATCTTCTGGCATGGTGCTCGGAATAAGCGGTGTCCATACTGGCCCTGGTGCCACGCAGTTCACACGTATACCTTTGTCTGCCAATATCTGCCCCAGGTTAGCTGTAAAGTTCTGAATGGCGCCTTTCGTGGCTGCATAAGCCAGCAACACCGGCGATGGCTTGTAAGCGTTTACCGACGTAGTATTTACGATGGTGCTGCCCGGCTTCATGTGTGGTTCAGCAGCTTTGCACAGGTAGAACATAGCGTAAATATTGGTCCGGAAGGTACGGTCCCACTCGTCACTCGGGATGTCCTGCAGCGACTCTCGCGCCATCTGGAAAGCAGCGTTGTTTACCAGCACATCAATCTGCCCAAACTCGTCTACAGCGCGCTTCACTATCTTTTTGCAATGCTCCTCCTCACTTATATCACCCGGTACAAGTATAGCTTTGCGCCCTGCTTCTTCTACATACTTAGCTGTTTCTTTGGCGTCTTTGTCTTCGCTTAAGTATGAAATCAGTACGTCGGCACCTTCGCGGGCAAAGGCAATGGCCACTGCACGGCCTATCCCTGAATCTCCCCCTGTTATAATGGCTTTGCGCCCCTCCAACTTGCCCGATCCTTTATAAGACTTCTCGCCGTGATCAGCATCTGGCGTAAGTTCAGCTTCAGTGCCCGGCACCTCCTGCTCCTGGTCCGGAAAAGGAGGTTTGGTATATTGCTCTTTCGGGTCTTGCATGTTATTATTTTCGTTTTTTTGGCTCATAGCTTTATGTGTTTATAGTTTGAACTAGACGATTATACTTACACGCTGTTCCAGCAAAGTAGGTTATACTTAGTGAAGGCCTGTTTTATCTATGAGAACATAGGCTTACTAGGAGATAAGCACCTTTGTAAAGGACTTTGCTTTTCCTGAGCAGGGGCTGGTTATACTTGCCTGTTTTGCTTTTTGTATATAATCGTCGGTGCGTGACGCATGGCAAAAGAACGAAGAGCTTTATCTTTGCCTTTATGAATTCTATCAAGCTTAGCTCTTACTTCCGGCTTTATGCTTTTTCTGATTACCAAAGTATGAAACTGGCTTTGCCTTACATGCGACAGGTGGTATTGGCGAAGCAGCTTAAAGAAGTAGAGGAGCCAGAGATAAGAAAGTACATGTGGCGGGTAAGCGGGCGGGGCTATAAGAATTACCTGGAGCCCATTTATACCTATAACACAAAACCGTCAGCTATTGACTCGCTGATCACAGCCTTGCAGGAGCTTTACAAGCGCAACGGGTTTTCGGCTAAATACATCGTGGTGGAGCGGGGGTAGGCGACGCTGTGCTCAAGTATACCTGCAGGAAAAGAATGCTCCGAGCTCTATTTATTTTTAACGCAGTTAAGATGTGAAGTATAGCTTTCCCTCTCAGTATTGGCTGCTACTCAGCAAGTATAACTTACCTGGAAAAACAAGCCCCACAAGTTATTTATACTTGTGGGGCTTGCTTGGAAAGGCTTTCTTATTCTACCAGCTGTGCTGTTTTATAAGCGTCGGCATGTACGTTGGCTACTGCTCTGCCCGATGGGTCATTCAGGTTTCTAAATGATTCGTCCCAGGCCAAAGCAACAGGCGAACTACAGGCCACAGAAGGAACCGATGGCACAGAAAGCGCCGCCGCATCGCTGGGGAAATGGCTCGAAAAAATGGAACGGTAATAGAACTCTTCCTTGCTCGACGGAGGTTGAATAGGGAACTTAAAATGAGCGTTTGCGAGTTGCTCATCACTAACTTTCTGGCTCACCATCTCTTTTAAGGTGTCAATCCAACTGTAGCCAACGCCATCAGAAAACTGCTCTTTCTGTCGCCAGGCCACACTTGCAGGAAGGTAATCTTCGAAGGCTTTGCGTAGCACCCATTTTTCCATGCGTTCCCCGTTTATCATTTTGTCATCAGGGTTAATGCGCATGGCTACATCCATAAATTCTTTATCAAGGAAAGGCACGCGCCCTTCAATGCCCCAGGCACATAACGATTTATTGGCACGCAGGCAGTCGTACATGTGTAGCTTATCCAGTTTGCGCACTGTTTCTTCATGAAACTCCTGGGCGTTGGGAGCTTTATGGAAGTATAAATAGCCGCCGAAAATCTCATCGGCACCTTCTCCGGAAAGCACCATCTTGATACCCATAGCCTTAATAGCGCGTGCCATCAGGTACATAGGTGTAGAGGCCCTGACAGTGGTAACGTCGTAAGTTTCCAGGTGGTAGATTACATCTTTTATGGCATCTATCCCTTCCTGTATCGTAAACTTTATCTCGTGATGAATGGTGCCTAAATGGTCTGCTACTTTTCGGGCAGCTGCCAAGTCAGGGGAACCTTCCAGGCCGATGGCAAAGGAGTGCAGCTGTGGCCACCAGGCAGCGTCTACATCGTTGCTTTCAATGCGCTTTTCAGCATACTTTTTTGCTATGGCTGATGTGATGGAAGAGTCAAGGCCGCCTGAAAGCAAAACGCCATACGGCACATCGCTCATTAGCTGGCGGTGTACTGCGGCTTCCAACGCTTCACGAACTGCTTTAATACTGGTTTCATTTTCAGCAACGTTTTTGTAATCCATCCAGTCGCGGTCATACCACTTTTGAAAGCCTTCTTCGTTGCTGGATAGGTAATGGCCGGGAGGGAAGAGTGTTATTTTACCACATTTCCCTTCCAAAGCTTTCAGTTCAGAGGCCACGTAGAAAGTGCCGTTCTGATCCCAGCCGATATATAGTGGAATGATACCCATGTGGTCGCGGGCAATCAGGTAGGCATCGTTCTCTACATCATAAATCGCAAATCCGAAAATGCCATTCAGTTCATCTAAAAAAGCAGCACCCTTTTCTTTATAGAGCGCAAGTATAATTTCACAATCTGATTTGGTTTGGAAGTTATAGGGGCTGTTCAACTGATTCCGTAATTCCAGATGATTATAAATTTCACCGTTGGCAGCAAGAACCAGCTTTCCGTCCTCGCTCAACAGCGGCTGCTTACCAGAAGTAGGATCTACAATAGCCAAGCGCTCGTGCGCAAGTATAGCTTTATCGTTACTGAAAATTCCGCTCCAATCGGGGCCACGATGGCGAATACATTTTGCCATTTCCAGCAACTGAGGCCGCAAAATTTCAGCAGACTCTTTTAAATCGAAAGCACAGACAATTCCACACACAGTTTTAGATGTTTTGTGATCAATATTTCATATTTTAAT
>NZ_JBHTLD010000165.1:0-11922 GCF_042678745.1 Pontibacter rugosus
GTATTGCTGAATTTAAAAAAGAAGCAGGTTTATTTTATATGCGGCAAGTATAATCTGCGTTGCTCCCGTAGGCTTAGCCGCTAATATCTCTTTTTCCAGAACGCAATAGTGACGAAATTGCGCAAAATTCCTGATAATTTTATGAACAACGACCCTATTGGTGCAGCTGCACAGGCTTATTTAGCTGGTGCCCATGATGTAGAAATTACTGTAGAAAGCAATTTGGCAGAGGATGATGTAATTCCTGCTGTGTACCTGTTTCGCAGTGAAAATGAAATGCCAGAGCTTGAGTTGATTGCGCTGGAAGAGTGCCGTGGTCAGGTGTTAGACGTTGGAGCTGGTGTTGGGGCACATACGCTGGTGTTACAGCAGCGAGGTGTAGCTGCTACAGCCCTGGATTTTTCAGCGAGGGCAGTGGAGGTGATGAAACAGCAGGGCGTGCAACAGGTGCTGCATAAAGATGTTTATGACTTGGAAGCGGCTACCTATGATACGCTGCTCTTGATGATGAATGGCATAGGTATTGCCGGATCTCTGCTGGGGCTGGAGCGTTTTCTGGAGCACGCTAAAAAGCTGCTGAAGCCGGGAGGGCAGATTTTACTTGAGTCGGCAGATATACTTTATATGTATGAAGAGGAAGACGGATCAGTATTGCTTGATCTGAACGCTGGCTACTATGGCGAGATAAAGTATAATATGAAGTATAAAGAGCAGGAGAGTGGCTGGTTTGACTGGTTATTTATCGATGCCTCACTTCTGGAAGATTACGCAAACCGGTTTGGTTATACTTTGGAAGTGCTTTATGAGGGGGAAAATGGAAATTACCTGGCCAGACTAGAGCTAAATTCTTAGGGGGCAAGTATAACATACAGTAGCTACCCGAAGTAACTGGAGCAGAAGAGTGCCTTAGCTGCACAAGCGTTAAAAGTTGGTGTTGCTGTGGCACCATGAATTTAGTGGGAGCATTCCTTTGAAGCAGCGTCTGTGGCGCTAGTAGGTTTGATAGTACTCATGCGTGTGCACCAAGGCCTTGATTTAATTCACTAACACAGAACCGAGCAGCTAACAGGCGGTCTTTACTGCTTCTCACAAGCGCATATCCTGCTGATGCTGTTCAAGACCCACCGCTATACCTAACGCTGTTGGGAGAAGTGAGCGGGTGTTATACTTTAGATGTCTCCATTCGTATCGTGTTTTTAAAAGTGCCGTAGTAGTAAGGGAAAATCAGGAAGCCATGCAGGCTGCTGAAAATTCTGTTAGAAAGGCACATGAAAGAAAAGATAAAACTTACCTGGACCCTCACCAAACGCACCTTTAAAGAATTCGCTGATGATAAACCCTTAGATTATGCAGCCATTATCGGCTTTTATACTATTTTCTCGATGCCGGCAGTGCTTATCATTACCATACGCATCGCGGGGGTGTTTTTTGGCGAGGAGGCAGTCAGGGGCGAACTTGCAAATCAGATAGGGGGCATTGTGGGGCGTAACAGTGCAGAGCAGATTCAAAATATAGTGCAAAATGCTAGCCAGTCTTCTTCTTCTACCATTGGCACTGTTGTAGGTATAGCCACAATGGTTTTTACTGCTACCACCGTGTTTGTGGCATTGCAAGACTCTTTAAATGCCATGTGGGAGGTAAAGGCAAAGCCGGAGCGTGGTTGGCTCAAGCTCATTGTTGACAGGGTTCTTTCCCTGGCAATGATTATCAGTCTGGGGTTTCTGCTGCTTGTGTCCCTCTCTATCGATGTGGTTATGGGGCTGGTGAACGACTATATCCGGCAGGAGTTTTCTGGTATAGCCGTCTACTTTATAACTGCTGGTAACATCATCATCTCTATTTTAACCAGTATCCTGATTTTTGCTTCTATTTTTAAGGTATTGCCCGATGCAAAAATAAAATGGCCTAACGTATGGGTGGGAGCTACGGTAACAGCTTTGCTTTTTGTGCTGGGCAAGTATATACTAAACATATACTTTCAGCACGACCCGCTAGCCGATACCTATGGCGCTGCTGGTTCTCTGGTTCTGATATTGGTATGGGTGTATTATGCCTCTATTATCTTTTTGCTTGGAGCAGAGTTTACGCAGGTATACTCACGGGAGCACGACAAAGGGATTAAACCACAGGATAATGCGGTGAAAGTAGAAACGAAAGAAATTGAGAAGGAAGGGTAAAAAAGCAGGTTCCTGTAGCGGTATTCTACAGAAACCTGCTTGAAAAGTTCTTAATTTGCTTTTACAAAACGCATTTCTGTATCGAGTGCGCCGGCTCTTAGATACGCTAGAATAACAGAAGCATCAACTCCAAATACGCCCGCTATAGCAGCGGCATTGTTCGTATTAATGGTTGTAGAGACATCAAAGTTGTCAGCAGTTAACCTGTCTACATCTACCTCTCCGAAAGCTCCCATCGTTAGCTTCGTCTGATCTGCATTGAATTCCCAGGTACCTTCAAGATTCCGTTCCTGGCCATCATAATTGAAGGTTGCTATAAAGGTTTTATCTTCCTGAAAGTTCAGGCGTAAAGACTCGAATGTTTGGGCGTTACTACCAACACCCGGAAAATCTTTTAAGTTGATTTTATTGATGAACACTCTGTCACCTTTCCACTGGCTATCAACAAGAAGTTCTGTTTTAGTAGGCTCCGGTGTAGGCTCTTCATCGTCATCATCACTGCAGGATACAAGGGTGCTTACAGAGAGAAGCAGTAAGAAATAGTAGATAAAATTTTTGATGCGCATATTCTTCTAGTTAAGGTACAGAAGGTATAGCGCAAATTTTTTCAAATAGTTTAGCCCGGAGCCGGCAAAATTTGCAAGTCAAGAACTATAACTAGATGATGTTTACTTCCGGGCTTAGGCTGATGCCGAATTTATCTTCAACTGAGCCAATAATATCATAAGCCAATTGCCTGATATGTTCGCCACTGGCACCACCATAATTTACCAGCACCAGCGCCTGGTTTTTATGCACGCCATAGTTCTGGATCACTTTCCCTTTCCAGCCACACTGCTCTATCAGCCAGCCTGCAGGTACTTTTACGTGGGTGTCTGATACAGGGTAAGAGGGAATTTCCGGGAACTGCTGTTGCAATGCCTGGTACTGTGCCAAAGGTATTTCAGGATTTTTGAAGAAACTGCCTGCGTTGCCGATTTCCTTCGGGTTAGGAAGTTTGCTTTGGCGAATGTGGCAGACAGCGGCGCTGACATCTTTTATACTTGGTTGCTGCACCTGCATCTCTTCCAATGTTGTTTGTATGGCGCCATAGCTGGTGTTAAGCTTATGCTCCTTGTGCAACCTAAATGTAACGTGGGTGACAATGTACTGCCCTTTCAGCTCATTCTTAAATACGCTCTCGCGGTAGCCGAATTTGCAGGCGTCACTGTCGAACGTGTGTAGTTCACCACTTTCTATCTGCACAGCCTCCAGCTCATGAAACACGTCCTTGAGTTCTACACCATAGGCTCCGATGTTCTGAAGCGGCGCTGCACCAACACTGCCAGGTATCAGCGAAAGGTTTTCTACACCTCCCAGATTTTGCTGCAAAGTATAAAGTACAAACTCATGCCATACTTCGGCACCGCCAGCCTTCACAAGGATATGCTGCTCTGTTTCCTGTACTACTTCTATCCCTTTGATAGCATTCTGTAAAACTATGCCCTCGTAGTCTTGGGTAAGCAACAGATTGCTGCCACCGCCAAGTATGAGCTTCGGCTCCTGCTGCACTTCAGGCATCTGTAACAGCTCCTGTAACTCCTGCACTGTAGTAAAACGTGCAAAAAGTTTGGCCTTTACATCCATTCCAAATGTATTGTAAGGCTTTAGTGGGAAGTTGTGCTCAAGTTTCATAGAAGGTAAATTTGATGCAAAGATACAGGTTTAGGCTCCGACTTCCGAGTTGATTCTATAAGTTCTGGGTAAGAGGTAAGGCGTATTAGCAGAGACAGCTTTAAAGTATAAATCCCCAACTTATGGGGATTTATACTTCGTAAACCAGCGCAGGTATACTGTACTGAAATATCAATCCTCAAAAAACTTCACCCGCTTCGACATAAGCACCATAACGATCAAGCCAAGTATGGCTGTCGCCAGGAAAATGAAGAAGCGGCCATAGTTCTGGAAAATAAGGTCGCCGATGAGAAAGAGGGTAGAGTAGACCATGACCACGGCAGAAAACCAGGCAACCAGCAGGTGGTATACCTTGGTTTTAGGTTTAGGCAGGCCCAACGACTTTCGGACAGGTGCCCACGCACCATCAGGCTGTATTCTTTCATAGAAAGCCTGTAGCTTGCTTTCCGGCGTAGGTCGCGTGGCATAGGTAGCTATAATCCAGACGATGGTGGTAAAGCCTACAGTCAGGAAAAAACTATCGGGAAACTCCCAGCCAAGTATAAATTTGGCAACTCCGTATCCTACAAATGGGGCAATGGTAGCAGCTATTTCGCTCCAGGCATTAATACGCCACCAGTACCACCTCAGTATAAGCACCAAGCCTAAACCGGCTCCTGTTTCCATAATAAAGGCCCACACAGCTGCAATCGAAGTTATTTGCGTCGTGATGGCAAGCGAAACGAGCATTAAGAGCAGTGTTGTAATACGAGATGCGTACACCAGCTGTTTCTGGCTTGCATTGGGTTTAATAAAGCGACCGTAGAAGTCGTTGATAATATAGCTGGCTCCCCAGTTTAATTGTGTAGAGATGGTGCTCATATAAGCAGCAAAGAAAGCAACCAGCAGGAGCCCTTTCAGGCCGGGTGGCAGAAAATCCTTCATCGCCATCACAAAGCCCAGTTTCTCATCGCCTGCTGCCAGGTTCGGGTACAGCACTAAGGCAGACAATGCCACTAAAATCCATGGCCAGGGGCGAATGCAGTAATGGCCGATCTGGAAAAACAGGGTAGCATATAAAGCGTGTTTCTCATTTTTGGTGCTCATCATGCGCTGCGCAATATAACCGCCGCCACCTGGCTCGTTGCCCGGATACCAGCTGGCCCACCATTGTACTGTTGTGAAGGCAAGAAAAGCTCCCAACGAAAGCGTAAGCGTTTGGCCTATTTCAGAGCCAGTACCCACTCTAGGGAAATAATCTAAGGTAGAGGCCGGCAGTTTAGCTTTCAAGCCGGATATGCCTCCAATTTCTTCAGAATTAACTACCAGATAGGCTAAAATCACGCAGCCTATGATGGCAATAAAAAACTGAATGACGTCTGTAATAGCCACACCCATCAAACCTGACATAGAAGAATAAGCGACCACAATTAACATGGCAATGGCCACGTATACCAGTTGCTCACTTTTGGGCACTTCAAAAAACACTTCTATAATGGACATCAACGCCACATTTACCCAACCAATAATCAGGCTGTTCATAAAAATTCCTAAGTAGATAGCCCTGAAGCCCCTCAGAAAAGAAGCGGGTTTACCTGCGTAACGGATTTCTATGAACTCTAAATCAGTGATAATGCCGGCTCGCCGCCAGAGGCGGGCAAAGAAGAACGTGGTGAGCAAGCCACCCAACAACATGTTCCACCAAAGCCAGTTACCGGAAATACCGCTTTGCGCTACCAACTCAGTTACTGCCAGTGGTGTGTCGGCCGCAAATGTGGTAGCTACCATTGAGGTACCAGCTACCCACCAGGTCAGGTTGCGGCCACCTAAAAAGAAGTTGGCCATACTTCCGCTAGCTTTGCCGGTATAACTTAGGCCGATGACTAAGGTCAGAATTCCGAATGCGCCAATTACGATCCAGTCGATCAGGTCGAGATGCATGTATAGTTTTTAAAGAATGAGAAATCAGGGCTGATAATTGTTAAGCAGCTACCTAAAGCCGCACAAAATAAGAAAAGCAGCATATAGTTGAAAGTTATTCCGAAAAGTAATAGCATCTGCCACCAACAAGCATCCTGCTATAATACAAAGGCTAAACTTTGGCCGGCACTTGTAGTTAAAGAAGCACTTCTATGTATGATAGAAAATGCTTAAAAGTATGAGGTTATCCTGCTCCAAAGAAAAACTGCTACCTTTGTAGTATTATAAAGTATACTATGGCGAAGAAAACTCAGACTGAGAATTTTAACATAACCGTAACTACCCTTTCGGGTTTAGAAGATGTACTGGCCGAAGAGCTTCGTGCGCTGGATATGGAATTTATAAAAGTAGGCAATCGCGCCGTTACCTGTTCCGGTAACCAACGGCAGCTGTACGAGGCGAACCTTTGGTGCCGCACAGCTATCCGCGTGCTGAAACCGATCTACCAGTTTAAGGCTCGGGATGAGAAAAACCTGTATGAGCAGGTTCAGACAATTAACTGGTCTGACATACTGGATGTGAACATGACTTTTGCCATAGATGCCGTTGTGAGCCACTCTACATTTGAACACTCGCTGTATGTGTCTCAACTTACCAAAGACGCTATTGTAGACCAGTTCCGAAGCAAAACAGGCGAGCGCCCTTCTGTTGATCGCATACGTCCTGACATCCGCCTGAACCTGCACATGCACGAGAACATGGTCACGCTATCGCTGGATTCTTCGGGAGACTCGCTGCACCGCCGTGGCTACCGCTTGCAGACGAACGTAGCGCCGCTAAACGAAGTACTTGCTGCTGGCATCATCGGCCTTTCTGGATGGGATAGAAAATCTACCTTTATAGATCCGATGTGCGGTTCAGGTACATTTCTGATCGAGGCAGCCATGATGGCTCAGAATATTGCGCCCGGGCTTTACCGCCGCGACCCTTACGGTTTCGAAAAATGGAAAGACTATAATGAGGCACTGTTAAAGATGATCTGGACCACAGCCGAAGCAAAGGCAAAAGATGCCCCGCAGGCTCAAATTCTAGGCTTTGACCTTGATGCTGATTATGTAGCAGCTGCTTTGGCTAACATAGAAGAGGCAGGACTTGAGCAAGTCATAAAGGTGGAAGAGGCTAACTTCTTCCAAACCACAGCGCCTTCAGAGCAAGGGGTGGTCGTGATGAACCCACCTTACAATGAGCGGATTTTGTCTGACGATATCAACCTGCTGTACAAGAATATTGGGGATACGCTCAAAAATAATTACCAGGGCTTTGATGCCTTTGTACTGACTGGTAATCTGGAGGCTGCCAAAAATGTAGGGTTGCGCACTTCTCGCCGTATACCTTTATACAATGGCTCAATTGAATGCCGCCTGCTGAAGTATGAGCTATACAGAGGCAGCCGTAAAGGAGGGCAGGAGCAAACGACAGAGGCAGAGGGCGAAATATAAGCATTAACCTTTAGCAGTAAATACAAGCAGCTGACTTTCTACCAGAGGGCCAGCTGTTTGCTTTAAATGCTATTTCGCTATTCTTTCTGCTAAGTTAAGCAGGTAAAGCAATAGCTTGTAGCGCTCTATCTGCTGCTTAAGAGTATAAACATTTACTATCAGAGATAAGGTCAACAAGAAAAACAGAGCACCTTTCTGCCAATCAAATAAGCTAAAGAAGAAGTTAATATCGAAAATTTGGGCGAGGCACATACCTGTAAAAATAACCCCCATACCTACTGTAAGAGGTCGCATAATCTTATACCTGTTAGATGCCCTTTTTAACTTTCTTTCAAATGATGCTTTTGTACCATCATTCAAAGTACCTGTGCTGTTTTTATTTTCTTTAGAAAGAATCTCTTCTATTTTTTGTAGCACCTCCTGCTTTATTCCAACAGTGCTGTCAGCTGAAAATAAGTTGTTGTCCATCATGAATCAGGTTTTTAAATACATAGCCACTTAACCTTTTCATAAACCAGTTTATGAAGCGCTTGATGCAAGTTTATCGAAGATAAAAGTTTAGCAAGTTTAAAGCAATAAAGTATGGTGACTATACTCTTTTGTTTATGAAAGTATTACCACGCTTTCTTTGAGGCAATCACTTCTACTATTTGCCAGCCAGTCTGGTCTTCCTTTAAAATGTAAACTGTATCTCGCTTCTTGGTAACAGAGCTTCTATTTACTGCGGCATAAGTTAAGACTGCTATTTTACCATCCTTGCTAAACAATGGGAAAGTCATGCGCCCTATCTCCTTATAGAATAATTTGCTGATTCTTGAATTTATAAATTTGGTCTTACTTATAAGGCTTAACTCTTGTTCAGACCATTTTACTGGATGGTAATCCTGTATCTGCTGTTGGTAATAAGTAGAATCATACACATTATCTATTTCCTTCAGAGCAGAATGGATGGACCTGTCGAAGGTAATGGGTGCTACACATAGGATTGTTGTAGAAGGCACATTAGGGAAAACGCGTTCTGTAGCGTAATTTCCGTCAAAATGATAGGGCGAAATTTGTAGTGCCAAGTTAAAGATTGACTTATTTAAAATGCCTTTCTCAATCAAAGCATTTAGCACATTTTCAACTTCATCTTCTGTTCCCCGAGGCTGACCAAAAGCATTTAAACTAGATAAGATCAAGAGAATGAGGAGTGCCTTTGTCATAGTTCGTGATGCTTAACTAACAGTTACATCTTATGAAAATCGAGGTATAGCCGCATTTTAGTTATATGTAGGGATATCAGGTTCATTCCTATAGCGAGTTGATGTACGCCTCATAACCACTTTTAACCAGAACATCACGAACTGGAAGCTCATAAACTTCTTTCCAGGAGCCGGCTCCATTATTCTTCTCATAAAACTCTATTATCCTGAAGCCAAGCCAATAGCAAATAGTTTTAGGTGCGTCCTCAAAGAGTTTTTCACCTCTGTGCATCCCACAGCTGCAGGAGTAGGGAGTCTGGGTTTCAGATGAAACAAAAAGATAAGGTTTAGCCTTCGTAAAGATTTCCTTTTCGTGTTGCATATACCAAGCCCACTCATCTTCCGTCATATTCTCTACGGCTCTGTTTCGGGTAAGCTCACCATCAAAATATTTATAAGTATAGTAGCAGGAAAGCCCTTCATCTATTGTGTTTAGCAGCGCTGTGTATCGGTCAGGGTCATTAACTCGGGTAGGCTCATATGCTAAGTGGTTAATTTCATGGGGCAAGCCCTCCGTTACTACTCTACTTAGGTCATGCTCAGTGTCCATCAGGTCAAGCGCAAACATGTACTGGTCACATCCTCCGATCGAAAGTCCTTGCAAGGGAGCAAAGACAATGCTTATTTTAGCCTTGGGTTTATGCTTATCAATTATTGTTGTGAAGCCCTTCAAACTTTCAGCTAAAACTGAATCAATGTTTTGTTGCAGAAGCTCACGCACCCGAAGCTCCATGAAATTTCTATTTTCCTGATACAGTTTCCTGTTCCAGTCTGCCATTCCCTTTTGGGTATTGAATTTTTCTGCATTCTCCTCACCAAATATCATGGCGTAGCACCCGTCCCACAGCTTTTGATGTCTCTTGTAAACCTTTTCAATAATAAGCACACTGTCATAAGAATCTCCTCTGTTTGCCAGCAGTTGATGCTTGAAAGAGTTATAAACAGTAATATCACCTATCTGAACGCTATCCTTTACCTGTTCCAGACTTGTGTAAAGGTCAGGCTCGGCTATAGCCTTTGAACTAGAACTTTGGCTGTGCTGTGTGCAAGAAACTTGTGCGAAGAGCAAGCCAAGAATTAAAAAACAGAAAAAGCTTCTCATTTGCTATAGTGGTTTGATTTCTGTTAATGTGCGCCTGTAGACGAGGGGAGAGGTAAAGTCGCTAAAGTGCTTCACTGAGTTTTAGTCTTAAATAAGGATTTAGTACCGTATGTAATTCACCACCTTTAGCATCAAGTATCATCGGCACCATTAAATTTGGCAGCCATACTTGCGGAAAAAGAATACATACTTTCTATTTTACTAAAGTACCTATATAAGGTACAAAAAAGTACGAAACCTACAAAATAAACAGTAGCCGTTATAGCTACATGAGTACCATATAAAACAGCAGCGGGAGCATCTATATCAGATGCTCCCGCTGCTGTTTTATACTTGAATTATATTTTAGATTCTTCTGATCTGGGCACCAATTGCGTTTAAACGACCATCAATATTTTGATAGCCACGGTCTATCTGCTCCACGTTGTCGATAATACTTTTACCTTCAGCAGACAAGGCCGCAATAAGCAAAGCTACACCTGCACGAATATCCGGAGATGTCATACGAATGCCTCTCAGCGGAAGATGGTTATTCAAACCTATTACTGTAGCGCGGTGTGGATCGCAAAGTATGATTTGCGCCCCCATATCTATTAGTTTATCAACGAAAAACAGGCGGCTTTCAAACATCTTCTGATGTATCAGCACAGTGCCTTTTGCTTGCGTAGCCGTTACCAGTGCCACACTAAGCAAGTCAGGAGTTAAGCCTGGCCAAGTATGGTCGGAGATATTCAAAATGCTGCCATCAATGTATGTATCCACCTCGTAGTGGTCCTGCTCAGGGATAAAGATATCATCGCCTCTGAACTCCATTTTAATACCCAGGCGCTGAAATGTTTCTGGAATCAGGCCAAGTTCAGGTATCTGGCAGTTCTTGATGGTGATTTCTGACCCTGTCATAGCGGCCATACCTATAAAAGAGCCAATCTCGATCATGTCAGGCAGCATACGGTGCTCGGTTCCACCTAACTTTTCTACACCCTCAATGACTATCAAATTAGAGCCAATGCCGCTTATCTTGGCACCCATGCGATTAAGCATACGGCACAACTGCTGCACGTAAGGTTCGCAGGCAGCATTGTAAATAGTTGTGATACCTTCAGCCAGTACGCCTGCCATCACTACGTTAGCCGTACCTGTTACAGACGCTTCGTCCAGCAGCATGTAAGCACCTTTCAAGCGATCTGCGGTGGCACTGTAAAAAATATCCGGGGTGTCGTAGTTGAACCGGGCGCCTAATTTCTCCAGACCTACAAAGTGGGTATCCAGGCGGCGGCGACCGATTTTGTCTCCACCCGGCTTAGGCATCTTTGCCTTTCCGAAGCGGGCTAACAGCGGCCCCACAATCATAACCGATCCACGAATGGCACGGCCCTGCTCCACAAACTGTTCTGTCTCGAGGTATTCGAGGTTTACGTTGTCAGCTGTAAACGTATAGGTGTCAGGAGCAATGCGCTCTACTTTCACACCCATATCCTTTATCAGTTCAATCAGTTTATTTACATCTCTGATGTCTGGTACATTCGAGATAGTGACAGGTTCAGCAGTAAGCAGAACAGCACACAATATCTGAAGCGCCTCGTTTTTAGCACCCTGCGGTTGGATGTCGCCTTTTAGTTTATTGCCGCCTATTACTTCAAAAGAAGCCATGTATTACTTGTTTCTAGGATTGGAGGATCGGTTACTCTTTTTGTTGCGGGCGTTGTTGTTGCTCTGGTTTTGCGAACGCTGCTGGTAGCTGTTGTTGTCCTGCTGCTTGATGTTTGATTCAAACAGGTTGTTGCTTTCAATGTAGCTCAGGTCCATATCCAGTTTACCATTCGATATTTCGCGAATGTCACCCAATATCACATCATCTGTGATGTTTTCTTTATTGTAAGAGCGGTAAAGGGTCTTCATGAGTTTACCGATAGAAATAATGGCAGCCTCGCGTTCTTTCTCATCTTCTGCTTCCATGCCGCGCTGTACCAGCAGTTCTACGTTTTTGCCGTAGTGCTTATACTTCGGGGTGTCCAGCGGATACTCCATCTTCTGTGGCTTATCATTCAGGTACTCCATCGCGTTCAGCGGGTAAGGTGCATCCACATCCAGGGTAGAACCAGACATCACAAAAAGGTGGTTCCACAGTTTCTGCTGGTAATCTTGCGTATCGCGAAGCTGTGGGTTAAGCTTCGCCATCAGGTTTATGAGCAACTGCGATTGGCGGGTACGCTCGCTACGGTCTTCGAGTTTGGTAATATAGTTTACCAGGTCCTGCACGTTGCGGCCGTATTCACGCAGTAAGAGGTCTTGTTTAAAAGAGGTACTAGCTTCCATTATATCTTTAT
>NZ_JBHTLD010000166.1:0-11767 GCF_042678745.1 Pontibacter rugosus
AACTGATTGTAACACAGATAATCTTCGGTAAAATTCATTTGATGCTTAAAATGCAGCTAATGAGGGCAATATTTAATTGATGTATTAAAACATTATCTATATTAATTTGTATTAAATAAGTACAATTGCTGTCTATAAAATGTTCTTAATTGAGTTATATAATTTGTAACACTTTTGAAAAATTATGTAATACAGGGGGCTATCCGCTACCGTATCTTTGTATTACATTAAAAAAGCTAATAGAATGACAACGTTAGAGGACCTCAAGCTTGAAAAAGCTACTTACCCGGTAGAAGGGATGACCTGTGCCTCCTGCGCCAACAGTATACAAAGCATGCTAAGTGCCCGTGAAGGCGTGCACGAAGCGAATGTTAATTTTGCCAGTAAAACGGTTCAGGTAGCCTATCAACCTGAAGCAGTAACACCGGCTCAGCTCCGGGAAACAGTACAGGAGATCGGCTTTGATATTCTTATAGAACAGCAGACAGAGGAAGAACTAGCGGAGCGGCAGGCAGAAACCCTGGCGAAGCTTAAGCGCAAAACAATTGTGGCTGGCATACTGGCCTTACCTGTGTTCATACTTGGCATGTTCTTCCATGATGTCTTCGTATGGGGCAATTGGGCAATGCTTATACTTACAGCTCCAGTGCTGCTGTGGGCCGGGCAACGCTTTTTTGTGGGAGCATGGGCACAAGCCAAGCATTTCAGGGCTAACATGGATACACTGGTTGCACTAAGCACAGGTATAGCTTTTGCTTTCAGTTTGTTCAATACTGTTTATCCCCAGTTTTTCCTGAGCCGTGGATTAATGCCGCATGTGTATTATGAAGCCGTAGCTGTTATCATCGCTTTTATACTTCTGGGTAAGTACCTGGAAGAGAATGCTAAGGACAGGAGCTCTTCTGCCATTAAAAAGCTGATGGGGCTGCAACCGAAAAGCGTAAGGGTGCTTCGGAATGGGGCAGAACTGGTGATGAGCGTAGAAGAAGTGCAGCTGGGAGATTACGTGGTGCTGTTGCCCGGAGATCGGGTGCCAGTAGACGGAGAAGTAGCTACCGGTACTACATCCGTAAACGAGAGTATGCTGAGCGGCGAGCCTCTGCCGGTGCAGAAGCAACCTGGGGATAAGCTATATGCCGGCACCATCAACCAAAAAGGAAGTGTGCAGCTAATAGCGCAGAAAACCGGTGGTGAGACCATGCTGGCTCATATTATCAAAATGGTGCAGGAGGCACAGGGAAGCAAAGCACCGGTACAAAAGCTGGTAGATGAAATAGCAGGCATCTTCGTGCCGATCGTATTAGGCATAGCTATACTTACGTTTGCTGTCTGGATGATTGTTGGAGGTGATGCTTACCTTTCTGAAGCGTTGCTTTCAACTATTTCAGTGCTTGTAATTGCCTGCCCTTGTGCCTTAGGACTGGCTACCCCAACAGCTATTATGGTGGGAGTGGGGCGTGGGGCTGAAAGCGGCATCTTGATCAAAGATGCTCAAAGCCTGGAGCAGGCACATAAAGTTAATGTTGTTATACTTGATAAAACAGGCACCATCACATTAGGCAAGCCAACAGTTACAGACGTAGTATGGGCACATGATGCAGGAGAGCAGGATAAACTAGAAAAGCTGTTTTTCTCTATGGAAGCTCAGTCGGAACACCCGATTGCACAGGCCATCTATACTTATTATAAAGAGCAGGGGCAGCAAGTGGTACAGCCGAATAGCTTTAACAGCCTGACAGGTCTCGGTATTGAGGCAACTTACAACGATACCTGTTATTATGCAGGCAACGAAAAACTGTTAAATCAGCAAGGGGTGAATTTACCAGCACACCTGTTGCAGGCAGCCCGGCAGTTACAGGAAGAAGCCAAGACAGTAATTTTCTTTGCAGATGCAGTACAAGCTTTGGCTGTATTTGCAGTAAGTGATCCTGTTAAACCCGCCGCCGCAGATGGCATCAAAGCTATGCATGCTGCGGGTCTTGAGGTATACATGCTGACAGGAGACAACCAACAGACTGCGGCAGCTGTGGCTCGCCAGGTGGGGGTGGCGCATTACCAGGCAGAACTGATGCCCAGCGATAAAGCAGTCTTTGTAAAGCAGCTGCAAGCAGCAGGTAAAGTGGTAGCGATGGTGGGCGATGGCATAAACGATGCGCAGGCACTGGCCACAGCTGATGTAAGTATAGCCATGGGACATGGCACAGATGTAGCTATGGATGTGGCCGGTATTACGTTGATGAGATCTGATATAACACAGGTTGCCAATGCCGTAAAACTGTCACGGTATACGGTGCAAACTATACGTCAGAACCTTTTCTGGGCTTTTTTCTACAACGTTATCTGCATACCTGTAGCAGCTGGTGTTCTATTCCCGTTCACTGGCTTTCTGCTAAACCCGATGGTAGCAGGCGCTGCCATGGCATTAAGTTCGGTATCTGTGGTGACGAACAGTTTGCGCCTCAGAGGAAAATTGTTTTAAAGTGTAAAATTTATGTTAAATATAAATTGTTTAAATAATGGAGACTTATAAATTCAAAACCAATATTAACTGCGGAAGCTGTGTGAAAGCTGTAACGCCTCACCTTAACAAATTAGAAGGAGTGCAGGAGTGGAAGGTAGACACTGATAACCCCGATAAAGTACTGGAGGTGCAGGCAAGCGAAGCAGATGCGCAAGCTATAAAAAGCACTGTAGAAAAAGCTGGATTCAAAGCAGAGCAAATTTAAAGGTGCAGGCAGGGCAGTTAGTATAGCTGAAGTGGGCTAGTGCAGCTAAAGCTTAATGGAGAGGATTCTGGTAAAGCGGTTTTAGAGCCTCAAAAAGCGTGTTGGGGCAAAAAGAGCATATAGCATTTTACAGGCTTTTGCAGCGCATAACATGAATTTTCAACAGGCTGCAAACTGCAATAGAGCTTTATAGCCTGTATTGTACCATAAATATATGGCGATGGGCTTACTGAGAGATCAGTTGGCCCATCTTGCTTTTTGCAGCTGTTGAAAACGGAGCGTGCGGCGTTGCTGATATTTTTCCAGAAAGAAAAGTCCGGTGAATGTAGTAGCACATAAAAGCAACCCCAGCGCCTCCCGGGCCTCTTCAATGTTCTTGATATCGCCCCCACCAATATAAATGCCTTCAAAGCGTTCTGGCCATGCAAGTATAGCACCTGCTGTGTAAAGCATGGCTGCTGACCATCGTATACGAGGTGGTAACTTGCCCACTGCTGTCATAAAGCAAAGTATAGCCGCCACTCCATATACTGCCATCCACAAGGCTGGGTCAGGGTCGTTGTACTGGAGCACAACAAAGGACAGGAAGGCCAAGCCGAAGAGAAAAGCGAGTAATTTACTGAACAGCATAAGCTGAATGTTTATATATAGCCCTACTGCTATAAAATTAAAAAGTTGCTTTTTGAGGCCTGTATAGCAGAAAAGGGCAACTAAAATAGCTACCCCTTTTCTAACTCTCAAACTAAACCATTAATTATTTTACCACGCCCATTCCGGGCATATTACCTTGCGTGTGTTGCGCAGCTTAAATCCCAGCACTACTTCATGGCTACCAGCACTGGCCTGCCCCAAAGGAGAGGTACTGGCATCGTAAGAGTAGGAAAGGTCTAACAGCGGATTTATGTTGATTCCTGCCATGGCTGCCACCGATTCTTTATGTCGGTAGGTTACACCAGCCCAAAGCCTGTTAGCATACAAGGCTTTGACCGTAGCATCCATAGAGGCAGGGCTAGGCTGAGCTAACTTTACCATCACCGAAGGAATCAGAGCCAGGTAAGGCGAAACGTCGAGACGATACCCTCCGGTTAAAAAATAATGCTGCTGCAACGCGCCATCTTTATCATCAGGTGTGTTATCTCCTACAAATTTTCTTTTGCTTGGCACTAACTGTGCACCTGCCACACCTGCATAGAAGTTCTGCGAGTAGAGCCACAGACCCATACTCAAATCGAACTTCATCTCATTAACACGCCCGTCATAAATGGCAGGGTCGGCCACTGTCTTGTTTCCTAATCTAACCGAACCCGGATCAAGGCTATACTGTATCAGACCAGGAGCAATACCCGCTGATATCCTTAACTTGCGGGTCAGTGGCTGGTGGTAAGCATAGCTTGCCGAGATACTGCCCCGTTTTAGCGGACCTGTTTCAGTAGACATAGCCATTAAGCCTATGCCGTGGTGAGGGCGTACGCGGCGGTAAACCGTTTTTTTTGTAGTTGCTTCCTTGGCCACATTTCCCTTTTGGCTGCCTCGGACAGCAGGACTAGCCGTTTTATTTATAGGCATGTGAAGCGTGGCATAATAAGACTCCGGTGCTCCCTCCAGGCCCGACCACTGATGCCTGGTTCCCAGCTTGAGGTCCGCGTAATCTTCTATACCTGAGATAGCTGGATTTATCAGGTAATTGTTGAGGGTATACTGTGTATACTGCGGGCGCTGCTGTGCAAAAGCACTACTTGCCGCAGTTAACACGATCAATCCAATGGCTACTAAAAGTTTGTTCATAGCACAGCTTATTTAACAATGGTAATGCTGCCTGTAAGAGGCTTTTCGTTTTGATCTAATTTTATGATGTAGTAGTAGGTTGCCATCGGAAGAGGGCTGCCGTTATGTCGGCCATCCCAGGGTGCCTTATAACCATCCGAAGTAAACACCAGGTTACCCCACTGATTAAACACCTGCACCTTACAGTTCTGGTACTTACTTATGTTCTCTATCTCCCAGGTATCGTTTATGCCATCTGAATTTGGCGTAAAGGTGTTAGGAATATCCACGTAAGGAAGCACCGTTACCACAACCTCGTCACTGAAGGTACAGCCACCCTCAGTTACTGCCGTCACGGTGTAAACTGTCGTCACTTCAGGAGACACAGTTGGATTTGGCATCGTGGCATCTTCCATACCTGCTGCCGGAGTCCATTTGTAGGATACGCCACCACTAGCTGCTAACTGAGCACTTCTGCCCTTCACAATAGTGATATCCGGCCCTGCGCTTACCTGCGGCTCCGCTACTTTAACTATAACCGGCTGTCGCTCGCTGGCGCAGCTCTGAGACATCTCCTGCACATAGTAGGTAGTAGTGTGCTGCAGCACTGGCGTTGTAAGCGTGCTGCCTACTGCTATAGGAGTGCCACCTGCTGCACTTGCAAACCACTCCAGCCTACCACCTTTGCCTGTTGCCGTAAGTTTGGTGCTTTGTCCGGCACAGATAGTTGCTCCTTGTGCCAGAGGCATTTCAGGTAGTGGAGTAACTGTAACCTTAATTGGTTCGCTCACCAATCCGTCACATGATTCTGACGTCACCACACGGCGGAACCAGGTGGTTTTTACCAGTGGGTTTGATACATAATCTTTGCGGTTGTTATCTCCCGGGGCTATGGTCCAGCCGGAAGTTGGCCCGCTGGTACTCATTTCCCACAGGTACGTATAGTTGCCGCTGCCGCCGTTTGGCTGTGTGCCAGTAAGCGCTGATGGTGCTGTGTTATAGCAGATCGTCTGGCTGGTACTGATCTTGTTGTTGCTCATGGCTGGCTTCACCTGTATCATCACCACATTACTTTCATCTGTATTGATGTCGGAGATGACGGTGCGGCGGAACCAGGTATCCTGCGTAAGCGCTTGCGGTGTAAAGTTTGCTTCGTTGTTTTTGCTACCATCTGCGGTTCTCCAACCTGTGGTAGGGCCGGAGGTACTTTGCTGCCACAGGTACGTATAAGCCCCTTCGCCACCTTTTGGTATAGAGCCAACCAGAGTAGCCGGTACGTTGCCGAAGCAGATGATCTGGTCTGCCTGTATGTTGTTATTGCCAATAGCAGGCGTAACGGTTATTTTCACCACATTCGAAAAACTCTCACAGCCTCCAGAATATACCACGCGGCGGAACCATGTGTCCTTGGTTAAGGCTTTAGGCGAGTAGTTCTTGCCTGTGTTTGGTGTTGCGGCAGGAGCAAAGTTCTTTCCGTCCTCGCTGTACTCCCACAGGTAGGTATACTTCTCGTCCCCGCCGATAGGGGTAGAACCTGTTAAACCTGCCGGCACCTGACCAGAGTAAATTGTCTGGGGTGCCATGATGGTGTTCTTCTGGATGGCAGGATTAACTGTGATCTCCACCACATTAGAAATATGAGTACACGCACCAGACGTTACCACGCGACGGTACCAGGTTGTTACGCCTAGCTCACCAGGTTTCAAATCTTTGCCTGTTCCACTCTGAGCAACAGCTTTGTAAGTGCCGTTGGCTCCACCCGTAGCGTATTCCCATACATAAGTATAGCTTCCTGTGCCGCCTTTCGGATCAGAACCTGTAATGGTGGAAGGAGCTGTGTCTACACATATAACCTGGCTTTCTTTGATGCTGTTTTCAATGATCGGATCATTCACCGTGATCAATACAACATCTGAGAAGCTAGAGCAGGCATCAGAGGTAACCTTGCGGCGGAACAAGGTGTTTTGCGTAAGTGCTGGCGAAGCATAGCTGCTGTTGGTATAAGTGCCAGGTGCGTTGGAAAAAGTCTGCCCGCCATCTACGCTTATTTCCCACACATACTTATAGGTGTTGTCGCCACCAGTTGGCTGCGTAGCTGTAAACACAGCAGGAGCCTCGCCAGAACAAATGGTAGCAGCTTTAGAAGTAAGGGTGTTCTGCTGGATAGCAGGTTGCACGGTTACTTTCACCTCAGCGCTAACGTCCTGCGCACACGGTCCTGATTTTACCACACGGCGATACCAGGTGGTTTTGCTAAGCCCAGCTGGGGCTGTATAGTTTAGGGCATCATTCTTGCCCGGAGCAGGAGCGAAGGCCATTCCTTCTGTTCTGCTTTCCCACACGATAGCATAGTTACCGTCTCCACCTGCTGGTGCTCCACCTTCCAGCGTAGCCGGCACATCGCCTTCACACAGTGTTTGAGCTGCTTTGATGACGTTATTGCTGATAACAGGTACAACGGTTATCTCTACAGCTTCGCTTGTAAGTTCAGCACAAGGGCCTGACATAGCCACTCTTCTGAACAAGGTTGTCTCAGACAGTGGGCCTGGCTGGTATGTAGCCTGTGTTGCTCCATTAATAACCTGAAAATCAGTAGCAGCGACTTTTGCCTTACTCTCCCAGCGATAGGTAAATGATCCGCTTCCACCTTCAGGAGCAGAACCTGTAAGTATAGCTGGCGACTGGCCGGCACAGATAATACCTTGCGGAGCAATCAGGCTGTTGTTGCTGAGATTTTTCTGAACAGTTACCGTGACGGCCGCACGCATAGGACTACCACAACCATTGCTGTTGATGCTTTCCACATAAAAAGTTGTAGTCGCTTCCAGAGCCTCTGTTGTAAAGCTACGGCCTCTGAACACAGCTGTGCCGCCTTGTGCTTGGGTGTACCAGGCAAAATCGCCAGCCTCTTCCACTAGCAATGTAGCAGTTGTGTTCTCGCAGATAGTTACTGGCTGCACGGTTGGGGCAGCAGGCAGTTGTACTACCGTTACCTCAATCACGTTAGACACGCTTACACAGCCACCAGATGCAACCTCGCGCTTATACCACACCGTCTTGGTAAGTGCTTCTGGAGTATAGGTCTCAAGGTTATTTATGCCTTCTGCCGCTTCGAAATTTCCGTTCGCACCTGTGGTGCTAGCCAGCCAGCGGTAAGTATAAGTTCCATCGCCTCCGCCTACTGTCTCTAAACTACGAATTGGCTCTGGCGTAACGCCGCTACAGATTACCTGATCGCTGGTGATGTTATAGTTTGTAATTGGCTGGTTTACTGTGATTAAAACAGCATTACTCTTGCTCGCTTCGCAAGGGCCGCCACTCACTACACGTCTGAACCACATCGGTTTGCTAAGTGCAGCAGGCGCGAAGTTAATGCCGTTCAGCAGGCTTCTGCCTAGCGTAGCAGGTTCGAAATTGCTGCCATCGCTACTCATCTCCCAAGTATAAACGTAGTTTTTGTTGCCCCCTTCTGGTTGAGAACCAGTTAACACGGCAGGTATAGCGCCAGCACAAACTGTTTGCTCTTCAGAGATCGTATTACTAGAGATTGGCTTATATACTGTGATTTTTACCAGTGCGCTCACGTCCTCTTGGCAAGAGCCGGAAGTAACCTTGCGTCGGAACCAGGTGGTTTGATTCAGGTTTACTGAAGTATAATGCTGCTCATCGTTCTTACCAGCTGCCGCTCTGAAATCTGCAGGATCTCCTGTTAAGCTGCTTTCCCAAGCATAGGTATAGCTGTCGTTGCCGCCTTCAGGTTCAGAACCAGTTAAAGCGCTTGGTGCAGAGCCTTCGCAGATTTCCGCATCACCTTTAATGGTATTGTTGCTGATAACAGGGGTTACAGTTACTTGCAGTGGTGCAGAGACATCAGTACAAATAGCAGACTTTACCGTGCGGCGGTACCAGGTTGTAGTGCTTAGTGCGCCCGGTCTAAAGTTTTCTGCTGTGGCCCCTGTAATGACAGTAAAGCCTGTTTCTGCGTCTTCCGTGCTGCTTTCCCAGGTATACGTATAGTTTCCGTCGCCTCCTTCTGGCTTAGAACCTATCAGCTGATCTGGCGTTTGTCCGGAGCAGATGGTAGCAACCGGTGTTATGCTATTCTGGCTGATCAGCGGGTTTACTGTTACGGTTACGGCAACACGAGGGCTTATGCAACCATCCGTAATAGCCTCTACATAGTAAGTTCTGGTCGCATCCAATGCCTCGGTCTCAAAAGTTTTACCAGTGGCGACAGGAGTGACCTCTGACTCAGAAGTATACCACTCGTACTGTGCCGCATTGCCTTGCGCTGTTAGTGTAGCTTTATTGCGCGGCCCGCAAAGTATAACAGGAGTTACTACTGGGGCTGGCGTAGCAGGGCGCACCGTTACTTTAACGGCACGGCGCGTGCTGGTGCAACCACCGTCAACAGTGCTTTGCACATAATAAGAAGTTGTAGCTGTAAGGGCAGTAGTGGTAAACTCAGCTTCTTCGCTTAGAAGTTGACCGCCAGTAGCAGCTGTATACCAGCCAATGCTACCCTGCGGGCTTATGACAGATAAAGTTGCCGTGGTGCCAGGGCAGATGGTTACACCGTTTGCTCTGGGTGCCGATGGCAACGCATTCACTGTTATCTTTACCTCGTCAGAGGTTTGGCAACTGCCTGTACCGTAAGTATAAATTAAGGTATGTGTACCTATTGCAGATGGTGTAAATGCTCCGTCTGCTGATACCAGGGCCGAGCCAGACCATGTGCCACCCGCAGGAAGGGCTGCTAACTGGAAAGCGGCACTGTTAAGGCAAACGGCTCTGTCTTCACCTGCGTTGGCAACAGGTGTCTCTGTTACATTGATGACTAAAATATCAGAGACTGTGCATCCCAAAGCATCCGTATAAGTATAAATCAACTCATATTGCCCAAGTTCAGTAGGAGGCGTGAAAGTACCATCTGTCGTAACATGGGCTCCACTCCATACACCACCAGCCGGACTAGCCTTTAGTTTTGTTGGAACAGGAGTATTACAAAGCGTCAGATCCTCTCCGGCGCTAACAGCTGGTAGCGGGTTTACTACTACTGTAACAGTAGCTGTGCTACTGCAACCGGTTTCTGTATTGGTGCCTGTTACCGTATAAGTTGTTGTTTTAGCAGGTGTGGCTCCTACAGCTGCTCCGCTTGTGGCACTTAAGCCTTCAGCAGGAAACCATGTATAGGTATCTGCACCTGATGCCATTAAGGTAGCGCTGCCCTGGCCGAAGCATATACTTGCTGCATCAGAAGTTACTTTTACCTCTGGCAGTGGGTTTACAACTACTGTAAAGGTAGTCATGTTGCTACATCCGGTTGTGTTGTTCTTGCCAGTAACAGTATAAGTAGTTGTAAATTTTGGATTTACCGTAACGGTGCTGCCGGTAGTGGTGCTAAGTCCTTCTGCAGGAGCCCAGGTATAATTATCTGCACCCACAACATTAATAGTAGTGCTTTCGCCTATACAGATAGCTGCTTTAGGAGAACTTGCTGTAAGCTCTGGTAGAGCATTGATAGTGATGGTTTGCTTTGCCGGAGCAGATGTTTCCCCACATTCATTTATAGCATAAGCCGATACTTCATAAACAGCAGGTTTCTTCAAGTGGATGGAAGGGTACTGAGAGCTGCTGCTTGTGCCTTTATCAAAGGCAAAGTCTCCCTGACCTGACACTATTTTTACCTCCCACTTATAACCGGTAATGGTGCCGAAGTTAGCATCGTATACAGGTTTGTGGTTTGCAGCGCTGAAGTCTACTACTTGTGCATCACAATATACTTGTGCTGCTGGTAAGGTAACAATAGGAGTACCTTTGATGGTGACAGGTAACTTCTTTATACTTGGTGAGCAACCGTTGCTGGCTGTCAGGGAAATCAGGTATTCACCAGGTTTGGTGAACCCGAATTGTGGCTCTTTTGCCGTAGCACCGCCTACAATTGTTCCCCAGTTACTTACAGGCTGGCCCTGTGCATTCGTTACAACCCAATTATAACTAAGGCTTTCACCTATTGTAGTGTTGGTAATATTAACTGTATTGCTTATACAACCAGTTGCAGGCTCTGGAGAAATCGAGAAATCAGCAACCGGAGGCGCCAGAATAGTGAATACTTTATCTGCAGAGCTGCCACGGCAAGTGGTATTCGGGTCTTCCGGCGACGCTGTAAGCTTTACTGTATAAACACCGGGCTGAGAAAACACGATACTTACTTCACCCTGGCCGTACTGAATGTTCCAGCCAGTAGCAGGTATGATGTCCCATTCTGCTACGTGAGGCATTGTGCCGCCATAGCCATCGTAACCATCTGTGGTTTTATCTTTAAGAACGATTTTCTGGTTCACGCAGCTGCTGGTTTTACTAACGCCAATTGCTGCCTTCGGGCCTTCTGTTACTCTAATGCCTCTCCAGGAGTTCTCTGAAAAAGAACAGTCATTTGATGCTCTACAGGTTACAGAGAAACCACCCGATGGCGAAGCTTCTGTAAAGGTATGTTTTACAATCGGGTTGGCTAGCAACTCCTGGTGCGTGCGCGTAAAGGTGGCAGTACCGTCATTAATAGTGAAGGTATAGATCGTGTTTGGAGGGTTATCTTCAAAGCGGCTAACTTTAATGTCGTAAGTAGCTGGAGCACATGAAAAGGAGTTGCCTCCCACATCCACCAACACGTTGGGGTTACTGCCTATGAAAACCTTTTGACGCTCAACTTTCTCACAGCCGTTCTCGCCTGTAACTGTCAGTACCATCTCGTATGAGCGTGCTGTGTTTGTAGCGTAAATGTGGCTTACCTTTTCAAACTCTTTACCATAGGTGTCACTCTTTCCGTCGCCCCAGTCAATGCGGTAACTGGTGTTAGTGGCTTTGGTTGTAGAGGTGTTTTCAAAGTCAAACCTAACAGAAACAAGGCTCCCGCTATTGTTGTAATTACAGTAGGTGAAGTTCTTGTTATAGTTGATATGAGCAATGCTGGCATCTACATGGCAGCTTCCTGTGTTTTGGGCAAAGGTATAATTTGAGAGTGTGCTCCAAAGTTGCAAAATGAGCAACAAAGGCAAACCTTTGGCAAGTAATCGCATGTCCTTTAGAAGTAGATATTCTGTATAGTTCTGTTTTAGTTTAAAATCTGAATGCATAACTCATCCAGTAGCAAAGTATGATCTTTGAATGCTGTAGAGGGGTTGAGTAATAACAAACCAAGTACAAGCATTCAGTTGTCAAAAATTAGTGTTTGTGTTAGAATACCAGCTGCCGCCGCTGCTTTGTGAAATGAAAAGAGA
>NZ_JBHTLD010000167.1:0-11671 GCF_042678745.1 Pontibacter rugosus
TTATTTTTCTGTTTAAACATCTTTTACATTTTAATCAAAAGATAAAACTGCCGTAACCTTGTTGTGCCGCAGCGCGATATGCTATAAGTGCCAGATTTGCCAAATTCTTCTTTTTTGCGCAGATTGTAGCTTTAACCCGACCTCTATCACAACCTTTACACCTAGAAAGAAAATCATGATAAACACCCTGAAGTGCTTTGTCGCTTGTATGCTGGTGCTGTTTAGTATGCAGATGGCTATGGCGCAGGAGCGCCTGCAGTCGCCGGAGCAGTTTCTTGGCTACAAGCTGGGAGAGCAGTTTACCACCCATAACCGCATTTTAGATTACGTAAACTACCTGGCTGCCCAGGCACCTAACCGCATAAAGGTGCAGGAGTACGGCCGCACGTACGAGAACCGCCCCTTAGTGCTGGCATACGTCGCTTCGGACGAAAATCTGCCACGCCTGGAGCAGATCAGAGAGAACAACCTACGGCAGGCAAACCTGCTCAACGGACAGGTGCAGGGAGCGCAGCCTGCCGTTGCCTGGCTCAGCTACAACGTGCACGGCAACGAATCAGTAAGCTCAGAAGCTGTGATGCAGGTGCTGTATGATTTGGTAGATCCAAACAGCGCGCAAAGCAAAGAGTGGCTGCAAAATACGGTGGTGATTGTAGACCCGATGGTAAACCCCGACGGCCGCGAGCGTTATGTGCAATGGTACAAGCAGGCATCTAACCGTGGCGGCAATGCTTCGCCTTATGCCTGGGAGCATTGGGAGCCTTGGCCAGGTGGCAGACCTAACCACTACTATTTCGACCTGAACCGCGACTGGGCATGGCAAACGCAAATAGAGTCTAAGAATCGCCTGGAGGTATATAACAGCTGGCTTCCGCAACTGCACGCCGACTTCCACGAGATGGGACCAGAATCTCCGTACTACTTTTCTCCTGCAGCCAAACCTTTCCACGAGAACATCACACCTTGGCAGCGTCAGTTTCAGAACACCATTGGAGACTATAACCGTGCCTACTTCGACAAAAACAACTGGCTATACTTTACCCGCGAGAATTTCGACTTGCTGTACCCAAGCTACGGTGATACTTGGCCAACCTATAACGGAGCTATTGGTATGACATACGAGCAGGGTGGCTCTGGCCGTGCCGGTTTAGCCTATAAAAAAGAAGATGGCGATACACTAACCTTAACAGACCGTATTGCGCACCACGTGGCGGCAAGTAAGGCAACACTACAAGCCACCTCCGAAAAGGCTGACAAGATGAAGCAGGAGTTCAGAAAGTACTATCAGAACAATCTGAAAAACCCTGCCGGTGAGTATAAATCGTTTGTGATAAAAGGAGGGGGAGCTAATGCTGGCAACCTAAACATGCTAACTGATTACCTGGACAAGCAAGGCATACAGTATGGCTACGCTAGCAAAAACGGCTCGGTGCGTGGCTACAACTACAGCAATGGTAAAACAGAAAGCGTAAAGCTGGCACCGCAGGATGTGGTTATCAGCATGTATCAGCCAAAGTCTACGCTGGTAAAAGTACTCTTTGAGCCTAACACCGCTCTGGAAGATTCCCTGACGTATGATATCACTTCCTGGTCCTTGCCTTATGCTTATAATCTGCAAGCTTATGCCGTAAAGGGTAGGGTTGATGCCAGCACGGATAAACCTGCTTCAACTGCACCGGCTGCCATCACCATTGACAAACCTTACGCATACCTGGCCCGCTGGAACAGCCTGCAAGACCTCAAGTTTATGACAGACCTGATGGAGCAGAACGTGAAGGTGCGCATGTCAGAAAAAGCCTTTGAAATCAACGGAAGTACATATGAGCCGGGCACTCTCATTATCACCCGCACCGGAAACGAGCGACTAGGTAATAAGTTCGATACTGCTGTTCGAGAGCTTTCCGCAAAGCATAATGTAGAGCTAGGCGCTACTTCTACTGGCTTTGTATCGAGCGGTTCCGATTTCGGTTCGGGCAGTGTACGCTACCTGAAAATGCCTAAAGTAGCTGTTATGTCTGGCGAGGGTGTGTCTCCTTATGGGTTTGGAGAAGTATGGCACTTCTTTGAGCAGCAGCTAGAATATCCTGTCACGGTACTGAACACAGCATACTTCAGCCGGGTGCCACTGGAGGAGTTTGATGTGCTGATTTTACCGACAGGTTCTTATGCTGACGTATTAACTGAGGCCACCTTAGAAAAAGTGCAGAGCTGGGTACGTGGCGGTGGCAAACTGATTGCCATGGAAAGTGCCGCTGGCTTCTTGGCTGGAAAGAAAGGATTTGAGCTGCAGAAAAAAGAAGAGAGCAAAGAGGATGACAAAGACAAGAAGGATGATCCATATGAGAAACTCCGTACCTACGCCGACCGTGAGCGTGAGGCAATCAGCGGCGAGGTGCAAGGCAGTATTTTCAGAGTAGAACTAGACAACACACATCCTTTGGCTTTTGGCTACGGCAACAACTACTTTGCCCTTATCCGCTCGTCCAACGCATTTAATTACTTGAAAGATGGCTGGAATGTAGGTGTGCTTAAGAAAGACAACTATGCCACTGGCTTTGTAGGAGAGGGAGCAAGAGAAAAGCTAGAGGACGCTTTGATAATAGGTACACAACCTATGGGACGTGGCGAGGTAGTTTACCTGGCTGATAACCCGTTATTCCGGGGTTTCTGGCAAGGAGGCAAACTGCTATTCGGCAACGCTGTCTTTGTGGTAGGCCAATAGCTAAAGTATAAAAACCAGAAAAGTCCCTGTACTAGGTAAGTACAGGGGCTTTTTGTTTGATGCACTATGTAGTAGAAGGGGAGTCTGTAACTGCTTCTGCTTAAGTATTAGTGCTATGGCTAGAACTATTCAAGAGAACCCACCCCTAGCCCCTCCGAGGAGGGGAATTAGTTCAAGCTCCGTTAGCTTTGCTATTGAACCTGTTCCCAGTCCTTGGGTTGAGCGCCTTGTAGAGTTCCGGTGCCGCGCAAGCGGCAGCCGTTAGGCAGGAAGGCTACACAGCGCGATGCCCTTGTCGAGGGCCCCTACCCCCAGGACGAGGCCCCGCTCATATAGGGCCCCTACCCCAGCCGTGAGCGCTCCAAAGCATAAAGTGAAACAATGGGTATTTGGGAGCTGGAGGATGAACGGCAGCTAAGAAAGATAGCTTGTTCAAAGTTACGGCAAGCAGCTGCAATGGAAGTACGGCCGTAGCAAGTATGGCTTTGCAAGCCAGTAGAGCTGGAAGCTCTACACCATAGTAGGCACTAGCTGCAAGCTAGCGCCAGCGGAATATTTAGGATCTGGAGTATGAACGGTAGTTAGAAAAGTTAGCTTGGCTGAAGATGTGGTAAATTAAGGCTATGCGGACGCTTGCGCTAGCTATTTTGAAGAAATTAGCAAAAAGAAAGTGCAGCTAATCCCTACATAATCCTTCTAAAACAATAAAGTATAAATTCGTACCTTGCGCAGCATCTATACCTCCTGATATTCAGATATGCAGACGCAACACATTATTACCTACCCAACACCTGAAGAGTACAATGGCTTTCTTGCCAATTATGTACAGCAGGCCAAAGCCGACGATCTGATAGAAGGCCTCACGGCAAGCTATGTTTTTATCACCGGCATGGTGCAGGGGCTGACGGAAGAGCAACTGCTGTACCGCTACGCTCCGGGCAAGTGGAGTATAAAAGAGCTGCTGGTGCACATGATTGATGCAGAGCGGATTTTCTCTTACCGCGCCCTACGCTTTGCCCGCCAGGACAAAACAGAGCTGCCCGGCTTTGATGAAGGAGCTTATACCGAGGCATCCAAAGCAGATGCGCGCGATATCAACTCTATCATTGCAGAATATACTTCTTTGCGCACGGCAACGATAGAATTGTTCAAGAGCTTCGACGAAGAGGCATTAAGCCAAAAAGGAGTTGCCAGTGGTTTGGAGGTAAGTGTGCGTGCACTGGGCTTTGTTATACTTGGCCATGAGGTACACCATCAGAAGATTATCAGAGAGCGCTATAACGTGTAGCAAATCTAGAAACATACAAAACCAAGAGCTGCTGCCAGAATTTACCGGCAGCAGCTCTTGGTTTTGTAGCGCATCAGCATTTACTTATACTTGTGGCTTAGGTACTTTTATACTTCATATTCTGGATTACATGCTCTTATCCCGCAGGAATATTGGTTTACTGGTTGCTCCTTTACTGGCTCTTTTAGTATGGTTTATAACACCGTCACTAGCATATGAGCCGCGCCTGGTAGCCACCATCATGGCTTTCTGCCTGGTGTTCTGGATGACGGAGGTGATTCCGTTATCTATGACGGCCTTTCTGGGAGTTCTGTTAGCCGTTATGTTAGGCATCGCTGAAATAGAAACAGCTTTTCAGAACCTGGGGCACCCTATCATCCTGCTGTTCATCGGTAGCTTTTTGCTGGCCCGCTCCATGACGCGCCACGGCCTGGATAAGCGAATTGCGCTGTTTATACTTTCCCGTTCCTTTTTTCAGAAGAGCCTCTTTCGGCTGTTCATAGGCTTTTCAATTATCTCGTTCTCCCTCTCTATGTGGGTCAGCAATTCGGTAACGGTAGCTATGCTGCTGCCCCTGATGCTGGGAGTAACGCAACTTGTTTGCCCGCCGGATGAGCATGGGAAGAGCCCGGCGGTCTATTTCCTGCTTGGAATTGCCTACAGCGCCTCTATCGGTGGAGTTAGCACAATTATAGGTTCGCCGCCTAACCTGATAGGTGTAAATTACCTGGCACAGCAGGGCCTGCGGATAGATTTTCTGCAATGGATGTACCTGGCATTGCCGATTGCCCTGAGCATGTATGCCGTGCTGCTGATCTACATGCGCTATTTCCTGAAAAAGAGCCCTTATAACCAAGCAGTGGTGCAGGCTTATGTTGAGGAGCATCAGAGGCAACGCAACCAGCTGAGGCAGGGCGAAAAAGTGACGATGGGTGTGTTTATGATGGCCGTTATACTTTGGCTTGCTCCGGGAGTATTAAATTTGCTGGGTTTAGAGCAGGCTTATACCTTTATGGCTACTTATTTTGCCGAAAGCACGGTAGCTGTACTGGCGGCGCTTCTGTTGTTTCTGATTCCGCCGGGACAGGAGAATAATGGCGCTGGCACCCTTACCTCCGAAGACCTGGTTAAAATAGACTGGGATACGATACTGCTATTTGGCGGTGGTATGGCGCTGGGGCAGCTGGTGGTAACTTCTGGCCTGGCCGACGTCATTGGCCGCAGCATCACGAACTATATTGAACCTGACGCACAAGTATTGCTGGTGTTTTCGCTGGTATTCCTGGTGCTGATGCTAACTGAAATAAGTTCGAACACAGCCATTGCCATTACGTTTGTGCCTATTATAATTGGCGTTTTGCAGGGGCTAAGTTTACCGCTGCTCTATCCGGTATTAGGTGTAGTGGTAGCTTGTAGTATGGCCTTTATGTTGCCGGTAGCCACACCCCCAAACGCTATTGTGTATGGCAGCAAACAGGTGCCCATCAGTAGTATGGTACGCACAGGCTTTTTACTGAACATAGTGGGTACTGTGCTTATTACGGCTTGGGTAGTTTACTACATGTTGAGGTAACATGTAGTAAAGCTGTAAGAATGGTATTAAAAATTCTACAGCCGGCAACATTTTAAAGGCCGTAGTATGTTGTGTGTTTGCCGGAGTGCTGCAAGCGAACGTGATAGGCAGGCAACTACAAGTGTAGAAGTATATTGCTGTTCCCGCTTTTCTTGATGTAGGGCTAGTGTTTCTTTTTTTTAATTGGCTGGAGCGAAAGCAAACTTAGCCTCAATTATTTATTCAATCATACTTATATGCAGAGCAGAAGAACTTACCGCATTGTCATGACTATCGTCTGTTTTATTTTTGCAGCGATGAACGCGTACAGAATTATAATAGGAGAATTTGAGTGGCTGGATGTATTCCTGATGGTGGTTTTTCTGGCGATCGGTGCAATCTATGTAATTGGATTGTTGCGCTCCGATAGTCAAAAATAAGGCGGGGGTATAAAGGAAAAACCCGAAAATCTTAATGGTTCCTTCTGAACGATTAGATATTCGGGTTCTCAACTTTTAGCCAAAGGTATCTATATTTACGGCAGTGGTTTGTAATTGGTTGTTGCCAAATATATATTTTTGGAATATTTTTTCTGAAGCACCAATTATTCTCTACTAATAAGTCCTTTTCTGCTGCAAATAAGTCTGCACAATCGTCCAATAAATTCTAGTATGAATTTGCAGAGGTTCCTGTAAGTAGCAGTATTACCAGGTTATTGATCTGGCTACTTGCTAAATCAACTATGGATGCTGGCAGGTTCTGCTGCTGAGATATGTCGCCAGGAATATCACTTAATTCAGCCGCCGTTACTAAAGCTGCTAAAGCCTATCTAGATCGAAGAATCGACGTCTCGTGTCCTGAGCCTCAAACAAGAAATACCTGCTTACATCGGGTCGACATCAGCCACTACTCGCACGCTTTTAAAGTCAGGGAGCAGCTTCAGGTTAAAGATAGCCTGTGCCACCTCACGCTTGGCAGCTTTTAAGTTTGTGGTTTCACGTGGCAACTTGATGTGAATCTCCTGCAGAAACAGGTTTCGTATCTTAAAAATATACGGCACCTCCGGCCCCAGCACCTGCTGCTTTCCTAACCTGTCAGCTAAATCTTTTGCCAGCACTATGGCCGCATTCTCTGCGTTACGCTCATCGTCGTGCTTCACGGTAATGCGAATCATGCGTGTGAAGGGAGGATAGCCAAAACGCAGGCGCTCCTCTATCTCATGGTCGTAAAGGCTCTGGTAATCATTTGTTTGTACTTTGTGGAAGATTGGCTGCTTCGGGTCGCGGGTCTGTATGATTACTGTGCCTTGCTTGCCTCGGCGTCCGGCACGACCGCTTACCTGCACAAATAATTGGTATGCACGCTCATGTGCCCGGTAATCCGGAAAATTGATGATAGTATCAGCATTCAGGATACCTACTAAACTCACTTTCTCAAAGTCCAGCCCTTTAGTTACCATCTGCGTGCCTACCAGCACATTGGTGCGGCCACTCTCAAAGTCAGAAATAATCTGCTGGTAGCTGTTCTTCTTCTTGGTGGTGTCCAGGTCCATGCGCTGCACCTCAGCGTTTGGTAGCATCAGCTTAAGTTCGTCTTCTACCTTCTCGGTGCCGAAGCCCATACTTTTAAGCGAGGTGGCACCGCAGGCGGGGCAATCGTGCGGCATGCGCTCGTGGTAGCCGCAGTAGTGGCAGCGCAGTTCGTTGTTATACTTGTGGTAAGATAAGCTAACGGCGCAAAATTTACATTTCGGAATCCAGGAGCACTCGTCGCAGGAAATAAAGGGTGCATAGCCACGGCGGTTCTGGAACAGAATTACCTGCTCCTCGCGGTGCAGCCGCTCTTCAATGGCTCCTAGCAGTTTGCCTGAGAAATGGCTGTGCATGTTTTTTCGCAGCTGCTCTTCGCGCACGTTCACCAGCTCTATCTCTGGTAGCTGTGCCTCTCCGAAACGCCTGGTCATACTTACCAATCCCCAGCGGCCGGTTTTGCAATTGTAGTAACTTTCGATAGATGGCGTAGCTGAGCCTAACAAAGTTTTGGCACCCTGGTAGCTTGCCATTACCAAAGCCGTTTCGCGGGCATTGTAGCGGGGGGCAGGGTCATACTGTTTATAGCTGGCCTCATGCTCCTCATCAATTATTATCAAAGACAGATCGTGGAAGGGGAGGAACACAGAAGAGCGCACGCCTACCACCACCTGGAACCGCCCGGCAAGTATACCTTGCCATACTTCGGCACGTTCGTTATCGGAGAACTTAGAATGGTACACCCCCAATTTATCACCGAACACCTTCATCAGGCGAGTTACAATTTGGGCTGTAAGGGCAATTTCGGGGAGCAAGTATAAAACCTGCCCACCACTTTCCAGCGCATGCTTGATCAGGTCGATGTATACTTCGGTTTTTCCGCTACCCGTTACGCCATGCAGTAGAACTGAATCCTTCTCTTTAAATAGGCCTAGAATCTCATCTTTTGCCTGTGCCTGATGCTCCGACAGGGCCATAGGCAGTTGCTGCGGATCCTTTTCCATCGGAAACCGCGACACGACCTGATCGAACTGCTCCAGCACACCTTTTTTAATAAGCGTGTTGATGGAGGACGCAGATAAATGCGGGTTGTTTACAAGTGCGCCTTTCTCTATACCTTTATAGTTCAGGTTGATATCCTGGTGCACCGGCACGAGTTGCAGGTAGTTCAGCAACACATCGAGTTGCTTGGGCTGGGGCGTAAGCTGGTTAAAAAGCTCTTCCAGCATGCCTTCTTCCTGCACAAAATGCTCTGTAAGGCGCACCTTCTTCACCACTTTAGGCGAGAACTTTTCGCTTACCTGCTCGAATATTATGATCGCCTCTTTCTGAATGAGCGACTTAATGTATTTATGATAGCTTTTGCCTTGCAGCAGCGTGCTGACTTCTGTAAAAGTTAGCGCCTGGTTGTTTTGCAGGGCAAAGATGATTTTTTCTTCCTGGGCAGCAAGTATAAGCTCATCCTCTTCGGGGTTGTAGTGCGGGTGCAGCTGTATCCTGGACTCGCTGCTCAGCTTAAGGGCAGCAGGCAGGGCAGCGTTTATCACCTCACCCAAAGTACACATGTAGTAGTCTGCTATCCACTTAAAGAGCTTCAGCTGCGGAGCCGTTACGATTGGCTTATCATCCAGCACATCCAGTACATACTTGGCCTGGTAATCGGCGGGAGCGTTTTCATGAATGTCGGCAACAATACAGCTTAGCACTCGCTTGCCACCAAACTGCACAATTACCCGCACGCCCACCATTACATCATCGTTCATCTCGTAGGGGATGCGATACGTGTATAGCTTAGGCAGCGGCAATGGCAGGATTACGTCGGCAAACAACGTAACGCGCTCTGTCGCCGACTCCGGAGGGTAATTGAAATTTAGAAGCTCTGACAAGGGTGTTTATACTTTAACTCTCTGCAAAGGTCGGAAAAAATTGACTATTGTGTACAACGGAGGGCCGGGCATATCGTGCAGGTACGGCTAAACTTTTACGTGTAGCAAATGCAGGCTTGTATAGCTAACAAAAAAGGAGGCTCTATTACTAGCGCCTCCTCCTGATATGTTTTGAAACCGGCTTTTACTTATTAAGCGGAGCACCAACAGCAACAGCGCAGTCGTGCCCGGGCTGGCCGTGAGGCGGATTAGTGCCTGGTGCTACTGCGCCCTGAGCCGGATTAAAGCTAGGTGTTACCGGCCTTAAACTTGGTGTTGCAGGTGAGTTTAACGGAGCACCTACCTGTATGTCGCAGCGGTGGTTTGGCTCTCCGTGCGGCGGGTTTAAAGCTACCGTTTGCGCGGGTGTGCCGGTTTGAGTTTGTGTATTCAGTGGCTGTGCCTGGTTGGTGCTTGCAGGCACTGTAGCCGTACTCTCGGCAGCATCATACTTGGTGTTCTCGCCGCCTGAGCAGCTAAGTATAAATAGTGCAAAGGCAGGAAGTATAAACTGTGGTTTGAATTTCTTCATATCGATAAAGATGATTTGCGTTATATCAGCTTCTGGCCTAACACCAATGGCTGTGGTAGTTGTTCCTTTAAAGCACAACATTTGCAGATAGCGGACTATCAGCGAAACTACAGCTCAATATACTCAGAATTTATAAAATTGAAAACATATAAGGTATGAACCAGGCACCATACAAGTAATTGTTTGGGCCTGGTCCGCATACTTACCTTTTAAAATTGCAGCTTTAGTACTCCGTTTTCTTAAAAAGATCGGCCAGTATCTCATAAGACCGGAGCCTTGCCTGATGGTCATGCATGGTGGAGGCTACCATAATTTCGTCTACCTGCGTTTCGTCTAAAAAGGCTTGCATGTCTTCTTTCACCGTTGCCGGACTTCCTACAAAAGAATAGCGCAGCATCTGGTTTACAGCATAGCGCTCAGATGCATCCCAAAGGTTTCCCATACTTTCGACAGGCGGCTGTAAAGGAGCACCAGTGCCTTTTATCACGTTCAGAAATGCCTGGTAGAGCGTGGTGGACTGGTGAAGTGCCTCAGCATCGGTATCTGCAGCTATAACATTAACGCAAGCCACTGCATACGGCTCCTGTAGTTGCTCCGATGGCTGAAAACTGTCTCTGTAGACCTTTAGAGCTACGTGCAGACTAGCGGGGGCAAAATGGCTGGCAAAGGCGTAAGGCAAGCCAAGTATACCTGCCAACTGCGCTCCAAAAGTACTGGAACCCAGCAGCCAGATCGGAATATCAAGCCCCTCGCCGGGAACGGCCCTAACTGGTGACCGTTGATTGTCTGAAGACAGGTATGTTCTGAGTTCTTCCACGTTGGTAGGAAAATCCTCACCAGCACTGCCAATGTTGCGGCGAAGTGCCATAGCGGTACGCTGGTCTGTGCCTGGTGCACGCCCTAAACCTAAATCAATGCGGCCAGGGTATAAAGAGGCTAATGTGCCAAATTGCTCTGCCACCACCAGCGGCGCATGGTTTGGTAGCATGATGCCACCGGAACCCACTCTTATCTTTGAGGTTCCGCCGGCAATATATCCGATCAAAACGGACGTTGCCGAACTGGCAATGCCTTGCATGTTGTGGTGCTCGGCCATCCAGAATCGCTTATAGCCCAATTCTTCTACATGGCGGGCCAACTCTAAGCTGTTAGGATAAGAATCTGCTGCTGTTTTGCCTGTTACTATATGTACTAAGTCGAGTACCGAAACCGGTATGTCTGACAATTTTTTCTGATTACTATTACTCATGCTTGTTCTGTTTATAGATGGCATAACAAGAGTATAGCGTTTATTGTTTAGACACTGTTACGGCATTCAACAGTCAGTTTACTTTTCAGAAAGGGCACGTAGTAAAGTAACTTTGGCTTATTCCAATATTCAATGATCCTAAAAAATAGTGATTTTGCCGTCTTAAATTTATAGTCTTATATAAAATGAACTGAATTTACAGGTGCCTTGAGCTTTAATTCAATGCTACTTGTATTATGCTTAAGTAAATTAGCAGATCAAGCTATTTGTTTTAGCTAATAAAGCGCTACCATGCTACATTACGCTTGATAACACGTGCTGGGCTTCCAGCTATTAAGCAATTCTCTTCAGGAAAATTACCTTTCAAAACAGAATTTGAAGCTACCACACAACCATGAGCTACGCGTGTTCCTTTAAAAATTGAAACGCTAGAGCCAATCCATACTTTATTACCAATCTCTATGGTGGGAGAATCTTTGTCTACTTTGCTTTCATATGTTAGATGATGAAAGTCTTCATCTAAAAACTGGCAATCCCAGGATACTGCGCAATTTGTTCCTATGGTCAAACCATGCATTATAATCACTTTGGTAAATGGATTAATGTAGGAACCGTCACCAATTTTTACTAGTCCTTGGTCTCCGATATCGAACCGACATCCTCTTCCAATTGAAACATTGCCTTTTATCTCCAGGTGTCCATTAATATTCAAATAAGTAAGGTCGCTTCTGTGGCTGAATCCTACGTAATCCACACCAACCTTAAGAATGCCATCTACAGTAATTCTTTTCAAACCCTTTATAGATGCATTTTGATGTGCAACGATAGCTTTACCTTTGATTTTATAGTATAAATATTTTATAACTACGATAAT
>NZ_JBHTLD010000168.1:0-11418 GCF_042678745.1 Pontibacter rugosus
CTTATAAGTCATTTATCACACTATGAAAAATATAGACCAGTATAACTTTGCCGGCAAAAAGGCATTGGTGCGCGTAGATTTTAACGTGCCGCTTAACGATGAGTACCATATTACTGACGATACACGTATTCGTGCTGCTGTGCCAACTATCAATAAAATATTGAATGATGGTGGAGCAGTGATTCTGATGTCGCACCTGGGGCGACCAAAAACAGGTCCTGAAGAGAAGTTCTCACTGCGCCACCTGGTGCCACGCCTGGAGCGTGAGTTTAAAACTACTGTACTATTTGCACCTGATTGTGTGGGCCCTGAAGCTGCCCGTCTGGCACACGAACTTCAACCGGGTCAAATCCTACTTTTAGAAAACCTGCGCTTCCATAAGGCAGAAGAAAAAGGTGACCCTGACTTTGCCAGAGAATTGGCACGCCTGGGTGATGTGTATGTGAATGACGCCTTCGGCACTGCTCACCGAGAACATGCTTCTACAGCTGTTATCGCACGGTACTTCCCTAACGACAAGATGATGGGTTACGTGATGAAGGCAGAACTTGAGAATGCACGATTGGTATTGGATAATGCGCAACGTCCTTACACCGCCATTATGGGAGGCGCCAAAATATCTGATAAGATACTGATCATCGAAAAACTACTGGACCGTGTTGACAACCTGATCATTGGTGGTGGCATGTCTTATACATTTGTAAAGGCAGATGGCGGCGAAATAGGTTCTTCTTTGGTAGAGGAAGATAAACTGGAATTAGCAAACCGCCTGATCCTGATGGCAAAGGAAAAAGGGGTGAACATCATGATTCCGGTAGACTCTGTGGTAGCAGATGCCTTCAGCAACGATGCTAACGTAGACACTTGTCTGAGCCACCACATCAAACCCATGTGGATGGGCCTTGACATCGGGCCAACTGCCCGTGAGCAATATGCTGCCGTAATCGCTAACTCAAAAACTATACTTTGGAACGGCCCGATGGGTGTCTTTGAGATGTCTAACTTCTCAGTAGGTACCGAAGCTGTAGCCGAGGCCGTGGTTGCCGCTACTGCAAACGGTGCTTACTCGCTGATAGGTGGCGGAGATTCTGCCGCAGCCGTAAATCAGTTGGGCTACGCTGATCGTGTATCTTATGTATCTACCGGAGGCGGTGCCCTGCTTGAGTATATGGAGGGCCGGACTTTGCCGGGCGTACATGCCTTAGAGCGCACCGATTACTAATGTTTTACCACTGCCTCACAAATAGCTTTGTGAGGCAGATTTTTATACGCTATGAGCGATTTCAACACTACTTTCAAAACTGCCGAAGAAGCTCTTTCCATCATAAAATCCGGGGATCGTGTTTTTGTGCAAGGCAGTGCTGCTACACCACAGTTCCTGATTAAAAAGCTTACTGAGCGTGCAGATGAGCTGCGCCATGTAGAAATAGTGAGCATCACCACCTATGGGGAGGTGCCGCTTGCCGAGGAGCGTTACAAAGACTCTTTCTTTATCAACTCGCTTTTTGTTTCTGCCAATGTGCGCGATGCTGTAAACAGTGGCCGCGGCGACTATACACCCATCTTCCTGAGTGAGATTCCGCACCTGTTCAGGTCTGGCATTTTACCGCTGGATGTGGCCATTGTACACGTATCACCACCAGACAAACATGGTTATTGCTCTTTGGGCGTGTCTGTGGATGTTACTCGTGAAGCCGTACTGAGTGCCAAGTATGTAATTGCGCAGGTTAACCCTCAGATGCCACGCACGCATGGCGATGGACTCATACACGTAAACCAACTGAATGTATTGGTAGAGGTGGATGAAGAGCTGCCAGAAGTAGATTACAGCCTTCGTATCACAAACGTAGAGGAAACAATCGCCCGCTACATTGCCGAAATGGTGGAAGATGGTGCTACCCTGCAAATGGGTATTGGCGCCATTCCGGATGCTGTTCTAAGCAGCCTTACCAACCATAAAGAATTAGGTATTCATACTGAGATGATGTCTAATGGGGTGATGCAGTTGGTAGAGAAAGGCGTTATCACGAACGAACATAAGTATAGACATCCGGGCCGTATTGCTACAGGCTTTATTGTGGGCAACCGCAAGCTATACGATTTTGTAGATGATAACCCACTCATCCTGATGCAACGCACAGATTATGTAAACGATGTTACGATCATCCGCTCTAATCCGAAAGTTACAGCCATCAACAGTGCCATTGAGATAGACCTGACAGGCCAGGTGGTATCAGACACCATCGGTACATATCAGTTCTCAGGTATAGGCGGGCAAATGGACTTTATCCGTGGAGCAGCCCTGTCACCGGGAGGTAAGCCGATCATTGCGTTACCTTCCGTTACCAGAAAAGGTATTTCCAGAATCACGCCTCTGATAAACGAAGGTGCAGCCGTTACCACTACCAGAGCACACGTGCATTATGTGGTTACAGAATATGGTGTAGCCTACCTTTATGGAAAAAACCTGCGTCAGCGGGCAAAGGCGCTCATCCATATTGCCCACCCTGATCATCGAGAGCGATTGGAGCAGGAAGCTATTAAACGCTACGGTCATTTATAAGAGTAATATTTTATTAAGACTATAATTAAATCCCTGTTACTGTAAAGTGGCAGGGATTTATTATTATATTGTAGTACGCTTATATTCCTGTTTGTGCTATGAAAACTGCTTATGATCAGAACATCACCCGCTGCCCTACTCCTGCTGCTCTGCCTGCTGCTTAACAGCTGCAGCCCCGAAACAACAACTGTCTCTTCTCCTGTTGTCACTCCTTTTGAGGTGCAGGAAACTACCATCGCTGAGGTTCATCAGGCATTCAAATCAGGAACCTGTACCTGCCAGCAATTGGTGGCAGCTTACCTGGAGCGCATCGAGAAGTATGACCAGCCTACTAAGCTAAATGCTATTGTGGTTAACAACCCGGAGGTAATGGAACAGGCACGGCAGCTAGATGAGGAGTATGCAGAAACAAAACGCCTGAGACCCTTGCATTGCATTCCGGTAGTTGTGAAGGATAATTATAACACCGCAGGCCTGCAAACCACAGCAGGCTCACTTGCCATGAAAGGCTTTAAACCAGCGGAGGATGCTTATCAGGTACACGAACTGAAAAAAGCCGGAGCGCTAGTTTTAGCTAAATCTAACATGGCAGAGTGGGCGTTCAGCCCTATGGTTTCTATCAGTTCTATTGCAGGAGAAACGCTTAACCCTTACAACCTGAACCATGTGCCGGCAGGCTCTAGCGGTGGAACCGCAGCAGCCGTAGCAGCAAACTTTGGCACCGTAGGCCTTGGCACTGACACAGGAAATTCAATCAGAGGGCCATCATCACACAACGCTTTAGTTGGCTTCAGAACAACAATGGGGCTCGTTAGCCGTGCTGGAATAGTGCCGCTATACTTGCGCAACGATGTTGGTGGGCCCATGGCACGCACCGTAGAAGATGCTACCAAAGTACTGGAAGTAATAGCAGGCTATGATCCAAACGATCCCATCACCAAAAACAGTCAGGGAAAAGTTCCGCAGAACTACCAGCAGTACCTGGTGAAGGATGGTCTAAAAGGTGCTCGCATCGGCGTACTTCGCGCTTTAAGTGATAAAGATACAGACCCACAAGTAAAAGCTCTGTTTGAAAAGGCTATTAGTGATTTAAAGGCGCTTGGCGCTGAGGTGGTGGATGTAGAAGTAGAAGATTTTCAGGAGCTGAGTAAAGACCAATGGTGCGATGTGTTTCAGAAAGACCTGAATGATTATCTTGCAGCCCAAGGAGAAGCTGTGCCTGGCAAAAACCTGGATGAAATTATAGCCTCAGGGAAATATTCACCCTACATAGCGGAAAACCTAAAGTACTTTCAGAAAAACCAGTACCAGGCAAAAGGAGGTTCAGACGCCTGCGGAGATGCTTACCATGACCCTAAAAGAATAGCCTTTAGAAATGCTGTAGAGGCTGCAATGGATAAGTATAAAATCGGAGCCATCATCTACCCTACCTGGAACAACCCTCCTGCCAAAGTAGGAGACATTGAAGGCTACCAAGGCGACAACAGCCAGATTATTGCACCGCATACAGGCCAGCCTGCCTTTACAGTTCCGATGGGTTATACGTATGATAACCTACCCGCAGGGCTACAGTTCCTGGGCCGCATGTATGACGAGCCAACACTCATCAAGTATACATATGCTTATGAGCAAGGTACTAAGCACCGAAAGCCTCCTGTCAGGTTCAGTAAGTAATATTTCACAAATCACTAAGTATACATGTATGCATGAAGAAACAGACTTGGCTTTTTTAATTCGGTCGATGAAGCCGGAGTTAAATGCAGGAGAGTATGCTTTTTGCACAGTAGCGGAAATGAATGCTGTTCCCCTTCAGGAGGTAGTTTGTTTCTTTAGAGAAAAAGAAGGCTATACTCTTATACTTGAGAAAGCCAGGGCAGAGAGTTATCATTTAGCCTTCAACTTTGTTGCAGCTTGGATTACGCTTACCGTACATTCAGCTTTAGATGCTGTAGGCTTAACGGCTGCTTTTTCAAACGCGCTGGCAGCGCAGGATATAAGCTGCAATGTCGTGGCCGCTTATTTTCACGACCATATTTTTGTACCTATACAGGATGCCGAAAGAGCCATGATGGTTTTGGAAGATCTGGCTGGGAAAGGCGCTGAACAATAAACAAAAAAGCCCCTCCATCTGGAGGGGCTTTTTTATACTTAAGCTTTGTTCGGGTTTAGGATATGCTCAATCCGTACAATCGCATCATCTATATGATACCTGGTCAGGTCATTAGCGTGGCGGCCTTGGGCACTTTTTAACTGGCGCTGTAATCTAACCAACTCTCCTCTTACAACTGAGCGAATATCTGATTGGCTGATTTCTACAGGCGTGTTGTTGCCTCTGGCTGGCTTCGTAGTCTCCTTGTTCAGCAGGTAGTCCATTCTGTCCAGGTAAGCCTTCTGCAAGTTTCTGCGGTAGATATCGATTTTAGAACCGCTGTATACTTCGCTCCAGATGCCACGCTGTAGTTGGCGCACCATGTCCAGCGCATTGTAATTCACGTTGTTTACCTCATTCTCCATCAGGCGAGCCAGTCTGTCGGATGAGAGCAAGCTGTTGAGGTGGCGCGCCTGTAAACTGCGCACATTCTCTACATACTTGGCATGATGCACATTTCGGGTGATGTCTGATTGGTGTAACCACTCCGGCGAAGTAAAGGCATTCTTCAACAGCCAATCCAGCGATTCTGACTGCTTTTTAGCTGATACAGGCGTAAAGATATAGCCTTTCTGGCTAGGCTTCAGGCGGTTCTCGTGTACACCTCCCACATTAGTAACTACATGGCCAATGTAGCGGCTCCAAACACCAAACAATTCGCCGTTCAGTTCCTCTAAGTCGTCATAATCATTTGTTTGGGCGGCCGTCCACTCGTATAATTTTGGAGCTACACGCTTCAGGTTTGCCAGACCATAGGTGCTGGCTTTTACCACATCGGCACCTATACCTTCCGTTTGGCTTTCTGGGTCGTAGCCTCCGCTGCCGCTGCCAAACTGGTACATCGGGTTGCCTGTTTTTTCATTTATCCATTTATTTAGCGTTGCTACCTCAGCTTCTGCGCTCTTAGCCTCCGGCAGGTAACGGTAGCCCCAGTTAACGGCATAGTGGTCGTATGGACCTAATTGGCGAATAAAGCGAATATTCTCATCGCCGGGCTGCGCCACATAATTATAGCGAGCATAATCCATGATAGTGGCAGCTATACCATACTTCTGCGTGAACGCGCCTGAACGTAATGAATCAGTTGGATAGGCAGCACTGGCTTTCATGTTGTGCGGCAAACCAAGTGCGTGTCCTACTTCGTGTGTGATTACCTCTTTCATCATCTCACCCAGATCATCCATAGGTGTGGCAAGCGTACGGGCATTAGGGTTGGCAGCCCCCGTCTCCAGCAGGTAACGGTTACGGTATGAGCGCAGGTGGTTATGATACCAGATAATATCACTTTCGATGATTTCACCTGAACGTGGGTCAGACACACTTGGGCCAACGGCATTGCGGGTAGTGCTGGCTACATAGCGGATTACAGAGTAACGCGCATCTTCCGGACTGAAGTCAGGATCTTCTTCTGCAGATGGTGGATCTTTGGCAATGATAGCATTTTTGAAACCTGCCGTTTCGAAGGCTTCATTCCATTGCTCAACACCAGCCTTGATGTAGGGGCGCAGCTTTTCTGGCGTAGCTGGGTCAAGGTAGTACACGATAGACTTTACCGGCTCCACCAACTCACCACGCCTGTATGCCTCCACATCCTTAGGCACTAACTGCCAGCGGCGGATGTATGATTTTTCATCAGCCTTAAGGGCTTCGGAGCCGTAGTCAATCTGGTTGATGTTAAAGTAGCCAACACGATAATCGTTGATGCGCGGCTGCATCGGTACCTTCGGCAGCAGCACCATCGATTGGTTCATCATCAGACTGATAGAACCTGTTGCGCTATTACTTGGCGGCTCGGTGGCATCGTAGGTAAAATCCTGCTTTACCTCGATGTTCAGCGGAAAGCTTTTGGCACTATGTATAAAGCTACGGCTTTCGTCCAGTTTGCTCACTTTATACTCTTTGCGCATGTCCGCATCCAGGCCACTAATTGCTTTTACATCGCTCTGAAAGAACTTGGTAACATCAATCACATAACCAGAAGAGTCTTTACTCAGTGCGGCAATATCAAACGCATAAATTGTAGGCTGGTAATTGTTTGCCTGTACCGAAAGGCTGATAGGAAGCGAATCGGCAGCTACAGAGTTGTAAGACTTTGTTTTAAGCAACAGTTTGTTATCAAATTTCTGCCATACTACCATCTGCTCGTTTACAGAGGAGCCGGCGTTTATATAGCCACCACCTAAGCCGGAAGGCAGGTTGGCAAAGCGGCTGATCCACAGAAAATCGCGCTGCAGGAGTGTATCAGGTATCTCGTAGTAATACTTCTCCCCTACTTTATGGATCGTGAAAACACCTTCATCAGACACAGCATCTTTAGTGATAACTTCACTGTAACTCTTGATACCGGACTTAGAAGAAGGTTTTGATTTCTCGGTGTTTGCTGTTTCGCCTTTTTGCTGCACAGCTTTGGAACTGGAGCAAGAGGTTTGGGTAATGGCCATAAGCAAGGCAAGACCTAGGGCCGGGTAGATTTTTGGCATTGGCTAGTGAATTAGTAGTACTTAAGAAACAATATTGCGATTTGATAAGGCTGTTATACCTTAGCAGCTTAAATATAAGCCTAAATAGAGACATCTTTCAATACAACTAATGTATAACCATTAAAAAATAAACTAGCAGTATAGGCAAGTTTAGCTTTTGCTATTTACTGCCTCTTAGCGTGTTGTGCGCACATCACCGAAATCCCTTCAAATTTAATCTCAATAACAGTGTATAAAAGGTAGCGTTAAGGAGCTTAAAGCAGATAGTATACTTTATATGATTACTGTTTATGAAGCAATACGCGCACTGTTACCAGCATTTGCCCAACATGCCGCTGGGAGTGCTCAGCTGCATGTACAAACAGCCCTAAAACAGTAGAAGGTAGTTGCGCTCTTCCTACCCCACGAGTCTCTTTCAGCTGATCCTCCTCGGTGTTACGGAGTTGCTCCAGCGCTACATCAACCTGCTTGTTAAACGCCTCCACTAAGGTTTGCACCAGATTCTCCTGCTCAAGTGGCACCCCTTCTGCTTTAAGAGCAGTTAACTGTACTTCTGTCAGCATTTGGCCTCGGGCATAAGTAAAGAGGCGATCTAGCACGCCTTGCAGGTGCTGCAAATGAAAACCTACTGATGCTACACCAGCAGGCTTTTCCCAAAACATTTCCTCAGGAAAATCCTTAAGTAACTCATTTACCTCTTCCCGGGCCTGTAACAAAGCGTGCGCCACTGGCTGCAGTAGCGCTGGCATAGCTGGAAGTGGGCCTCTCAGCCACACCTCCAGTTTGTTTGTTGTTGCCATGTAAATATAAATTTGATTTGGCTGCTGATGAGCTTACTCCAGATTCACCACTACTTTGCCGCGGGTCTTACGAGTTTCTACCTGCTCGTGCGCTTTTGCCATTTCTTCAAAAGGAAACGTATGCGCCACGTGTGATTTCAGATGCCCATCACGCAGTAGGTCTGCTAGTTTTGATTGGTCTTCGCCGCTGGAGTGCACCAGATAGCTTTTTGCCTCTATGTTGCGCCTCTTTGCCTCTGCCTGTACTGCTTCGGTAGCGCCTCCTAAAATTGATATAACGCGACCACCTTCTCTTAATGTAGCCAGTGATTTGCGGGTATTTTCTTCGCCTAAAGAGTCAAGTACAATATCTGCGTTCGTTACCACATCTTCTACCTTGTGCTTGTGGTAATCAATTTGCTCGTTAGCGCCTATATTGCGCAGAAACTCATGGTTTTCTTCTGAGGCTGTACCAATTACAATGGCATCAAAATACCTTGCTATTTGAACCGCATAATGTCCGACACCTCCTGCAGCAGCATGCACCAGTACTCGCTCGCCAGCTTTTATGTTTGCTTCATTTACCAAAACTTGCCAGGCAGTAAGTGCGGCAAGCGTAGCAGCGGCTGCCTCGCTATGAGAGATGTTGGCAGGCTTGTGCGCCAGGTGCGATTCAGGTGCTGCCACATACTCTGCGTAGGCTTTGCCATGCCCTGGGAAGTTCACCATCCCAAAAACTTCATCACCGGCTTTAAAATATTTTACATCGTCACCTACAGCCTCCACTACACCAGAAATATCCCACCCAATAATTAGCGGATTTTCATCTTTTATAGAACTGTAAAGCGCTTTGCCTTCACGTACTTTCGTATCAACAGGGTTGATGCTGATGGCTTTTACTTTTATTAGCACTTCCCCTTTTTGAGGTGCGGGTTTATCTATTTCCTGTAGCTTTAGGTTTTCCGGAGCACCTGGTTCTTGTAATACAAAAGCTTTCATAATAAATCGTCTATAGTGTTACAAAATCAATACTTATTCAAACCCACCTGAGCGCAAAAAGTTATCCAGAGCTACACAAGCCTTAAATCCAGTATTCATATTTGTGTAAAGCAGCAAGTTGTAATTTACTTAAAGCTGATGCCTGTCTCTCCTGTTCAGGTACTCCAGCACATCTTTGGCGTAGGCCAGATCACCTTTTTGGTTATACTTGTGGATGCGCTCTATCTCACCGGAAATCAAGCCCGCACGTGTATCCTCAACTTTGCCCTGCGAATGATTTGCCTCCTGGCACCACGGCAAAGGTTTGCCAGGTTTGCTATACAAGTATAGAGTTGGGTAGTGAGCTAAAGCAGCCGTTACAGCAGCCATCAAAGCGCGTGGTTGCTGGAACGGGGAAGCTGCTATTATGATTGATTTATACTTCTGCTTAAGTGCATGCTTCACCATTGCATCAGCTTCTATTCTGGTGTGCAGTATTTCAGTATCAGGCGATGGCACAGGCTCTATCTGTTGTGGCTGTACACCGATCTGCACCAGTTCCTGCTGCCATTTATCGAACCCGGGATAGCCGCTTTTGGGTTCTGAGCTAAGGAAAAGCACTTTCATTACTTGCTTCTCGTGCAAAAGCGTTTTGGCAGTTTCAAATACAGACTGCTGGTTGTCTTTGGTTTGGCCAAAAAGGAAAACTGCGTCTGCCGGTTCTGATGGGCATGTATCGGCGAGGCTTCGGATAATTAATTCTTCTAACATAGCTAAACATATACGTCTCATTAGCTGAAGAGATGGCTTGTTTAATTGCGCTGTTACAAGAGCATTCTAAAAATTTCTTACATTAGCTTTTAAACAGCGAAATATGAGATTTATACTTTCTACAGCCTTACTCGCCCTTGTTGCTCTGTCAGCATATGCTCAGGCTCCTGCCAAGCCATCAGAGATGGAGGCACCCGCCTCGCTCCAGCTAAAAGGCTATAACAGCCGGGACATAGAGACCTTTGTTAAAGCTTACAGCGACACAGTGAAGGTTTACAACAGCCCTGGGCAACTCAGCTACAAGGGCAAAGATGAGTTACGCAAAAGATACAGCAGCATGTTCGCCCAGACACCAGACCTGCATTGCGAATTGGTAAACAGGATAGTATCAGGCAATGTGGTAATAGACCATGAGCGGGTGCAGTTCAGCAAAGACCGTCCTCGTAAAGAAGCGATAGCTGTTTACAGAATCAAGAACGGAGAAATATATGAGGTAACGTTTATCTCTCCTGATAAGAACTAATACTGTTTGTAATCAAAATAAAACAGTACGTATAGTTGGCAGCAGTCTCATGCGAGCTTCTACTTAGCAACTGTTCTGATGTTTCGCTTAGAACGGGTATTCATGTTATTTCAGAAGTGAAAACTGATAGAGGCAGGTTTTGGCAAAGCAGTTATGGAGCATTATACCTGTGCTTTGGGGCAAGAAATTGTGAAGCCTGGTTTCTTTGCAGGTTTTTGCAACGCAACGTAAGAATTTTAAAGATGCTCTTAAGCCTGTCGCGTATACTTTAGCAGCAATTATCTACTTTTGTGGCTATGGCAGAAGAACAAAAAAAGAATCCGCTACACGGCAAAACGTTACAGATGATACTAGAGCATTTGGTGGAGGTGTATGGATGGGAACAACTAAGCACTAAGATTAACATTAACTGCTTTAAGAGTAACCCAAGTATAAAGTCTAGCTTAACGTTTTTACGCCGCACACCATGGGCACGTGAAAAGGTAGAAAGTCTGTACCTGTACACGCTGCGCAAATTCCGCTAACTGCACTGCGTAAACTATATGTTGCTTTCAGCACTACTTCAATTTTGCAGGCATCAATTCGGCTTTCAATCTAAAGCTTAATTCTCCTATTTGAGCACATATAAAAATGCACGTATGCCGATGCTGGTAGTTAAAAAGAATAAAAAGACTTATTGGTTTATACTTGTACTAGGCATCTATTGCCTGCTACCTTTCCTTGTTCTTAGTTTTTATACTTACCCGCAGGCTGATGACTTTGATTTTGCCGTCAGAGATAGCCAAAATAGCTTTTGGGAAACACAGGTATACTCCTATTTAAACTGGTCCGGCCGTTTCTTTGGCACAGCTGTCTTACGACTTAACCCATTGATTTATGATTCATTTCATACTTATCGCCTCTATTCCTTTTGCATTATATCTATTCAAGTTATTAGTATAACATTTCTACTGTCTCAGCTATTACGCTATAACTGTAGATTTTCCATTTTTAGTTTAGCTGCACTCATACAACTTTTGTATCTGGTACAATTGCCAAACGTTACAGAAGCATTCTATTGGCTTACAGGTTTCTTAACTTAACGTGAACTCGGGAATTAAATATTTAAAAAACAGCTGTTTGTGCAACAAAAAAGGCTAGGAATCAGGTAGAAATATTGTCCGATGTTTCACCTA
>NZ_JBHTLD010000169.1:0-11106 GCF_042678745.1 Pontibacter rugosus
TTCCATTTATAATTTTAGCTTGACCTACAGAATCCTGTTCATCAAACTCAATCCTATAAATCCTGATTCAGGCAATATAGTTGTAACTCTTAACTAAACTAAATGATCCGCTGCATAGCTGTTGACGACGAAGCTTACGCCACCAAAATACTGGCAGACTATATCCAGAAGGTACCGTTTCTGGAGCTGGTAGGCACCACCACGAGCCCGATTGAGGCTATTAACTGGGTGCAGGAGGGCAAGGTGGATCTCGTGTTCCTGGATATCCAGATGCCGGAGCTGACGGGAATACAGTTTCTGAAGATCTGCGGCAGCAAGTGCAAAGTGATTCTCACCACGGCTTATCCGGAGTATGCCCTGGAAGGCTATGAGCATGATGTGATAGATTACCTGCTCAAGCCCATTCCTTTCGATCGCTTCTTGAAAGCTGTGCACAAGGCGCAAAGTATAATGCAGCAACAACCAGTTTCGGCGCAGGTTTCTGCCACTCCTGCCCCGGTTGCCGCAAGTCCAGCACCTGAGTATATGTTCGTGAAAGGCGAAACCAAAAACAAATTTCTGAAAATAGACTACAACGATATACTTTATGTAGAAGGGCTGAAGAACTATGTTTCTATTTACCTGCCGGGCCAGCGCCTTGTCACTTACCAAACGCTGCGCGATCTGGAGCAACAACTGCCGCAGCCACCTTTCTACCGCGTGCACAAGTCTTACATCATCTCTATAGACAAGGTAAACATGGTTGATGGCCACACCATTTATATGGGCGATAAAGAAATACCTGTAGGCGAGACTTACAGAGAGGGTTTTCTGAGTATGATCCGGGAGAAAGACCAGCGGTAGCTTTATAACTAAAGTTTAAGCCTTAACATCAGGAAATATGCTATACGCTACTCACCTTTCTTTCGCTTAAGCAACTGGATTACTTTTTCTTTTGTTAAAGCATGCTCTTCCGTTCCCTCAGTTCCCAGCATAAAAGACCAGGCAGACATACCTTCTGTATAGTCGCAGTACACCTTGAACATGCCCAGGAAGGGCACTGCCACAAACATACCCGGTATACCCCATATCATGCCGCCTACCACTATACTTAAGATGGTGAACATGGGGTTGATGTTGACTTTGCTACCCGTGATGTTAGGAGTAAGAATATTGTTTTCGGTAAACTGCACCACCAGAAAAAAGCCCAGCACGACAAGTGCTTTCTGCGGTGAGCCCTGTACCATCAGCACATACAGCAAGGGTATAGCGCCTCCTATCAGCGTGCCGAAGTAAGGTATAAAATTCATAAAAGCCGAAAGTACACCCAGCAGTATAGCATACTCTAAGCCGATGATCAGCAGTCCGGTAGAATTGATCACGCAAAGTATAAGTATAACAATCACCACGCCGGACATATACCTTTTCGTAACTAATGATATCTCATCTATAATCTGCTGTGCCTTGGAGTGCCGAAAAGATGGCAACAGGCGGTACAGGAAATTTTCGAACTTATTACGGTAGTACAGCAGCAGGAAGATGTACACTGGCATCAAGCCAAACTTGGTGAGCGTGTCGGTGGTAGCCATCAGAATATTCCGGATAAAGCTCCCGCTCACGTGAAAAGCGCCGGATACCTGCTGCCGAAGCCATAGTTCATTATCAGGATTCGTCTCTCCAAATTTTCGCTCCAGGGCATGCTGCAAGCGGTCTATATTTTGATAAGCCTGATCTTCTAATGTGGGAATATCGCCTAAAAACTTAACCAGCTGTTGGTAAAGCAGTACCAGTACTCCGGTTACTATTGCCACCGCCGTTATCAGCGTCAGGAAATTAGCAAGGATACGCGGCACACCCCAGTCCTCCAGTTTACTGACAACCGGGTACAGCAGGTAAGAGAACAGAATGGCCATAAATAAAGGATATAAAAACTCCCTTGCCTCTACCAGTACATAAACCAGCAAAATGCCAAATAGCAACACATACGTTAGCCGTTGAATCTTTCGATATTTCTTTCCCATACCTCATACTACTGCTGTTGTACCTATTTATGTTTTGATGAATCCTCTTCTGATGCGCTACAGTAAAGTATGGAAAGCATCCGGTAGCGGGATGCTGCCTTAAAAGACGTACCTTTGTAAATAAAGCAACACCTATGACTACTTTCCGCGACTTACAACTTTCTAATGCCATACTTCAGAGCCTGGAGGATTTAGGCTATACTTCGCCAACACCTATTCAGGAACAGGCTATTCCACACCTGCTTGAAGGAAGCGATGTAGCAGGCCAGGCAGAAACTGGAAGCGGAAAAACGGCAGCTTTTGGTTTGCCTCTTCTGGAGCGTGTTAACCCAGAGTTGCAACAGATTCAAGCGCTTGTGATTGTGCCTACCCGGGAGTTAGCTGTGCAGGTAAGGCAGGAACTGAAGCAATTTGCGAAACACATTCCAAACCTGAAAATCAGCGCCTTCTACGGCGGCCACTCCTATCGGATAGAAGAAGATTCGCTGGTGCATCCTCCGCAGATTTTGGTAGGTACCCCAGGCAGGTTAACTGACCACCTGAGCCGCAGAAAACTTGATTTGAAACATGCGAAGCAGGTAGTGCTGGACGAAGCAGATAAGCTGTTGGAAATGGGCTTTGAAGAGGAAATTGATACGCTGATGGCTGCCTTGCCACGTGAGCGACAGATGATACTATTCTCAGCTACCATGTCTGCAGGCGTGAAAGAGTTGATTGCCGACTCTCTTAAAGCACCGGAATTTGTACAGGCCACAGCATCATCAGTGCCTGACAGGATTTCTTATTCTGGGCTGAAGGTGCAGGATAATGAGAAGCGGGATGCATTGGTGAAGTTGCTGGAAAATATAAACCATGCCGGCACTGTAGTTTTTGTTAACGCCCGCCTCACTACCGAAGAAGTAGCCCACCACCTGCAAAAATATGGCTTTGCCGCAAAGGCACTTCACGGTAAACTGGAGCAACGCGAGCGGGATAAAACCATGACACTTTTCCGCAACGGAACCGCCGCTATACTTGTCGCAACCGATCTTGCCGCCCGAGGCTTAGACATTGATAAACTCGAAACAATCATTCACCTGGAGCTGCCTTACGATGAGGCCGCATACCTGCACCGTAGCGGCCGTACGGGCAGGGCAGGCAGGTCAGGTACTGTTTATACTTTCGCTAACCAACGTGAAGCCCAGAAGATGGAACAATGGCGCGAAGTACAGGTAAATGAGTGGCTGGATCTAAATAAACTACAGAAGCACAAAAATACTGCGCCCGCAGAAGTGTCTGTGCTTACAACCTTGCATATTAGCGGAGGCCGCAAAGATAAGCTTAGCCCCCGCGACATTGTAGGTGCTCTAATTGCGGAAGCTGGCCTTAAGGCAACAGATATCGGTAAAATTGAAATACAGGATTTCCACAGTTTTGTAGCGGTGCCAGATGCAGCCGCTTCAAGGGCTGTTGAGAAACTAAATGGCGCCAAAATCAAAGGCAAGAAGTATAAAGTGAGCTTCGTGCGTTAGTCAAGGCAGCAGTGGCTGTACCATTAGCTACTAAGCTTAACTAATTTCTTTAGCAAGTCATCCACAAAAAACTAAAAATAAGTTACCTTTACCCTATGGAGATGATCATAGGAATAGCTGCATTTTTGGGAGGCCTTGTTGTTGCCTTTCTGGCTTTGAAGGGGAAGCAAAATACGCTGCAACAAATTGCAAATCAGGCAGCCATTACACAAGGTGTACTTGATGCGCAGGTAAAACAGCGTGCTGATGAAGTAGAAATGCTTAAGTCCCTCCTACGTGAAGCCCAGACAGAAACGCTGGAGCTCACTAACGCACTTACTAAAACTGAAACTGATTACGAGCACCTGAAAGCTCGTTTGCAGGAACAAGGGCGTGAACTGGAGCAATTGCGTGAGAAATTCCTGCAGCAGTTTCAGAGCATCTCCAACCAGGTGCTGATGACAAATGCCGAGCACTTCAACAAATCCTCCTCAGAGAATCTGGAGCGTATATTGAGCCCGCTGAAAGAGCGGATCAAGGAGTTTGAAGCTAAAGTTGATCAGACCTATGAGAAGAGCCTGAAAGATAGTATATCCCTAAAAGAGCAGATAACTCAGCTGGCCACCCTGAACCAGCAAATGAGCCAGGATGCTATCAACCTCACTAAAGCGCTTAAAGGTGAAAATAAAACTCAGGGCAACTGGGGCGAATACCTTTTGGAGAGTCTGTTGGAGAAGTCTGGTTTGCGCAAAGGCGTACATTATGAGCGGGAAGAGGTGCGCCAGAACGACGATAACAAAGTATACCGCCCGGACGTGATAATTCGTCTGCCGGAAGGGAAACACCTGATCATTGACTCCAAGTTATCGCTGGTAGCTTATGAGGCTTATTGCAGCTGTGAGGATGACCACCAGCAGGAAGTATACCTGCGCAGCCACATCAACTCTATCCGTACGCACTTCACCGATTTAGGCCGCAAAGATTACCATCGTCTGGCCGGCATTAACTCTCCTGATTTTGTGATGATGTACATCCCGTTGGAACCTGCTTTTAGCCTGGCTTTGCAACACGACCATGACCTGTTTACGGATGCCTTTGATCGTAACATTGTGCTTGTTACTACTTCTACCCTTCTAGCTACGCTGCGTACAGTAGCCGGCGTATGGCGACAGGAAGATCAGAAGCGCAACGTAATTAAGATAGCAGAAGAAAGCGGCAAACTCTACGATAAATTTGTGGGTTTTGTAGATGACCTCAAAACAATTGGCAAGCACCTGGAGAACAGTCAAAGTTCTTACAACAGTGCCATGAATAAACTGACAGAAGGCAAAGGTAACTTGATTCGCAGAGTAGAGATACTGCGCGAGCTAGGCGCAAAGACCAGCAAAACCATTGATGGCAACTTACTGCAGGAAGCGCAGGTGACAGAGGATGAGCAATTATAAAGTATGCCTGTTAGCTACACTTTATCTTCTTATGCGCAAGTATAAGTATGGCTTAATCCTGCACAATTCATCAAAGAGCATCATCAACCGATGGTGCTCTTCTTTTTACTCTAGGTGCAAAGCTTTTTCTTCTAAGTGCCCTGACAAATTCATTTTAACCTATTTTGTCCTCATACAATTATCTTGTTGATACAAGTCCTCTACCCCCGCAAGTCACATAAGCTTAGCCTCCGGGGGTAGGCTCCCTCTATTTCTACCAGGCTTCTTACGGAATGATAGGTATGTAGAGTGCTTAATGTTGACTCCGCCCCTAAACTTATTATTAATTCAGCTTCAGATTTCCTTCAGTATTATCAGGTAAGTATGGCAAAACCCAAACCATTTTCTTTAAATGAAGTTAATGGCTTACATTTATAGCTGCCATATATGCTTGTACACAGAAATTTAAGTTGGAGAGCAATTCTTCATTACACCTGGAAAAGCCTACTCTACTACTTTTTGCTTGCCCTGTTTGTTTACCTTGTTCACGATCATTATGAAGTAGCATACTTAAGTATGCCCTTCAATACCGTAACTGCTCTAAGCACTGCCTTGGCTATTTTCTTAGGCTTTAAAAATAACAACGCGTACGACAGGTGGTGGGAAGGCCGTAAGATTTGGGGCTTATTGGTGAACTACAGCCGCGCCTGGGCCAGAGAAGTGATTACCATGATTATGCCTGAAGATGAGCAGGATACGGCCGCTGTGCGGGATTTGCAGCAACGCATGGTATACAGGCATATAGCCTTTGTGCATGCGCTGCGGGTTTTTCTAAAGAAAAAGCACTCTTACAATGAGACCGATCAGGAGGAAATCTACGAAGAAGCGAACGACTATAAGGATACTGAAGCTTTTCTGATGGCTAGTGAGTACAAGGCTTTTTGCCACAAAAACAATCCTCCTAACTTTCTGCTAGAGTTGCAAGGAGAAGACCTGCAGCGGGCTTTCAGAAGAGGCTGGATATCTGATTACCGCTTCGTAAAACTAGAGGAAACGCTGGTTGAGTTCAATAATATACAAGGCCGCAGTGAACGAATTAAAAATACGCCGTTCCCGCGACAGTATAGTTTCTTTTCCAGAGTCTTTGTTTTTATACATGCTTCACTCCTGCCCTTCGCCTTTATACACGAAATGGGACTAGCAACCATACCTGTTTCTTTTATCATTTCATTTGTATTTCTGGCTTTAGATATGGTCGGTGAGCGCACTGAAGATCCGTTCGAGAATAGACTGGAAGACGTGCCCCTTACTGCCTTAAGCCTAACCATAGAAACGAACCTAAAAGAGCAATGGGGCGATAAGAACTTCCCAGCCAAGCCTAAGAATAAAGAGGGAATCGTGTTGTAGCATAAATGCAAAAGTATAAGCTGCGGCACGGTTTTTATTTGAATGCTCTTTCAGAAATGGAAGCGCCACATTAGCAAATAAGACCACAGAATTGCGTCTGCTCCTTTTGCCTGTTATATTAGTAGACTTAACACATACGTCAACACATGAAAAAACTAATCTTTACCGGCCTCACCGCCGCTGTGTTGCTCTCCTCCTGCTCCAGCCAAAAAGCTGATACAAGCGGAACTGAAGCAACGGCCGTGCAGACGGAGAAACAACAGGAAGCACAAGATTTTCTGGATCAGTATTCAGCTACATACCAGGACTTATACACAAAATCAGCAGAGGCTGAATGGGCTTCTAACATCAAAATAGTAGAAGGTGATTCTACCAATGCAGTAGCTACCCGCAAAGCCAACGAAGCCTTTGCCGCCTTTACAGGAAGTGCCGAAAACATCAGCACAGCGAAGGCGATGCTGGAGAAAAAAGACCAGCTAACGCCACTGCAGGTAAAACAGTATGAAGCTATACTTTACCGAGGTGCCAATAACCCGCAAATCATTCCTGATGTTGTGAAGGCACGCATAAAAGCTGAAACAGAGCAGACCGAAAAGCTCTACGGCTTCGATTACCGCATCTATGAGAAGTCGGTCAGCACCAACGACATCGACAACATACTGAAGAGCGAAACAAATGTAAAGAATCGCCTGGATGCCTGGAATGCGAGTAAAGAAGTTGGCCCCGGCCTTAAGGAAGGCTTGCTGGACCTGCGCGAGCTGCGTAACAAAACGGTTCAGAGCCTGGGCTACGACGATTATTTCACCTACCAAGCCTCAGATTATGGCATGACACGTGCCGAAATGATGGATTTGATGCAGAAAATTAACCAAGAGCTTCGTCCGCTTTACCGGGAGTTGCATACCTATGCCCGCTATGAGTTGGCAAAGAAGTATGGCGTAAAAGAAGTGCCTGATTACCTGCCGGCGCATTGGGTGCCCAACCGCTGGGGCCAGGACTGGAGTGCCATGGTAAATGTAGAAGGTATAGATCTGGATGCGGCCTTAAAGCCTAAAGGGGCAGAGTGGCTTGTGCAGCAGGGAGAGCGCTTCTATACAAGCCTCGGATTCCCGAGCCTGCCGCAGACGTTTTATACAAAATCGAGCTTATATCCGCTTCCGGCAAATGCTAACTATAAAAAGAACAACCACGCCTCTGCCTGGCACATGGATTTAGATAAGGATGTACGTAGCCTGATGAGTGTAGAGCCAAATTCAGAGTGGTATGAAACAACACATCATGAACTTGGCCACATTTACTATTACATGACCTATACAAACCCGGATGTGCCTGTGCTGCTAAGAGGTGGTGCTAACCGTGCTTATCATGAAGCCATAGGCAGTTTAATGGGGCTGGCGGCCATGCAAAAGCCGTTCCTGGTAGAGCTTAACCTGATTGACAAGAATGCGCAGACCGATGAGGTGCAAACACTGCTGAAAGAAGCGCTCAGCTATGTTACCTTTATTCCTTTCTCGGCGGGTGTGATGAGCGAGTGGGAAAACGACTTTTATGCCAATAAGTTACCTGCCGACCAATTGAACAAGCGCTGGTGGGAGCTTACCAAGAAATATCAAGGTATAGTACCGCCAACGGGGCGAGGCGAACAGTACTTAGACGCAGCTACCAAAACGCACATTAACGATGATGCTGCACAGTATTACGACTACGCATTAAGCTACGTGATCCTGTTCCAGCTGCACGATCACATTGCCAAAAACATTCTGAAGCAGGACCCACATGCCACCAATTACTATGGTAAGAAAGAAGTTGGCAACTTCCTGCGCGACATCATGTATCCGGGTGCCTCTGCTGATTGGCGCCAAATGCTCAAAGAGAAAACCGGCGAAGAGTTAAGTGCACGTGCCATGATAGCTTATTTCCAGCCACTGATGGAGTACCTAAAGGAGCAGAACAAAGGCAGAAAGTACACGATTTAACAATGATGAAGTATGATGGCTGAATCTCTGGTTCAGTAGTATAAAAAGAGCCGCTGTAACAACTACAACGGCTCTTTTTCATTAAAAGGAATAACTATATTATACTTGCCTATAGCTCTGCAGAAAATCAGCGATCTTATCCAGCGTCTGCCTCAGCTGCTCTCTTTCCGGTAAGTATACTACCCTGAAGTGGTCAGGTTTCTGCCAGTTAAAGCCGCTGCCTTGCACCAGTAGCACATGCTGCTCTGATAACAGGTCCAGCGCAAACTGCTGATCATCGTGGATGTTGAACTTCTTTACATCCAGCTTCGGGAACATGTAAAAAGCGCCTTTCGGCTTTACACAGGAAATGCCTGGTATGGCCGACAACTTTTCGTAGCAGATAGCGCGCTGCTCTCCTAGCCTTCCTGTGGGTTTGGTCAGTTCAGTTATACTTTGTTCTCCCTGCAGTGCCACCTCTATGGCATACTGTGCAGGCACGTTGCTGCAAACCCGCAGACTTGCCAGTGTATTCAGTCCGTTGATATAATCTTTTGCCCTAGCCTTTGCACCACTCAGCAACATCCAGCCAGCTCTGAAGCCAGCCGCTAAGTAGTTCTTGGATAAGCCGCTAAACGTAACGCAAAGCACCTCGTCCGAAAGCGTGGCTGTGGAAGTATAAGGTGTATCATCATAGATAATTTTGTCATAGATTTCGTCTGAGAAGATAACAAGTTTATGCGCCTCTGCCAGTTGCATTAGCTCCTGCAGCAGTTCTTTTGAATAAATGGCACCTGTTGGGTTGTTTGGATTGATGATGACAAGGGCTCGCGTGCGGCTGGTGATCTTGCTCCTGATATCCGCCACGTCGGGAAACCATTCCGACTCCTCGTCGCAGCGGTAATGCACTGCTTTGCCACCTGAAAAACGTACTGCTGCTGTCCAGAGCGGGTAATCCGGGGACGGCACCAGCACTTCATCACCTTCATTTAATAAAGCCTGAACAGCGTGCATAATCAACTCACTTAGTCCATTGCCAAGGAAAATGTCATCTGTATGAATATCAGCTATACCTTTTGAAGTATAATATTGCTTAATGGCCTCACGTGCAGGTAAAATTCCTTTGTGGTCGGAGTAGCCTTGAGCGTGGCGCAGGTGGTGCACTATACAATCAATAACCTCCTGTGGTGCGTTAAATCCAAAAGGTGCCGGATTGCCTATGTTAAGTTTAGTAATAGGATAGCCGAGTGATTCCAGCTCCTTTGCCCGCTCATATAATGGCCCACAAAGGTCATAAGACACGTTGTTAAGCCTGTCGCTTCGTTGAATCATACTTAAAATTTAACGAAGATAGCACGAAGCGTAACAGCATGTACAGCAGCCATGCAATTTAATTTAGTGGTGACGATTCCGTAGCGCTCAACCTACAGCATAGTAGCCTTTCCACCTGGCTGCTGCCCCTGTTGCGTAAGATTATATGCTCCATTTGGCAGCAGGCTCACATAATAAAGCACATCAAAACCCTCATCCAGTTTGGGAGGCTGTAGTTTTTTGTGTGTGCCATAGATCGCTTTGTCCGGCACCTGAAACCTGCCGCTGCGCTGGCTGTTTCGTGCTACGGCATCACGGCTGGTAGATTCAAAGAAGTAACCTATCACTTCATACTTCGCTGCCTTAGCCAAGGCTATGTAAGCTGCCCTTTCTGCCGCAGTTGGGTTGGTGTTATCTACCACAAAACGCATGCTGCTTTGCAGGCAAGCCTTCAGGAAAAGGCGTTCACGGTTGCGGGTGCGTAGCAGGTCCATACTGATGCGCACATGGCTGTTAAAGTAATGCTCTTTGTAAAAAGTTAGCTTTACCACTAGCCTGGATACCACAGAAAATAATCGCCTGCATGTGCAAGTATGTTTGGTACAAGTATACACTAACGCAACTTGAGCTATACGTGATGTCTGAAACTTTATGCCTGCCGATACTTATATAGGAAGAGCAAATTGCTTTATTTTAATGAGAGACAATCAAACCGATAGCTATGAAGAAAAGACTCGTGGTGCTAACAGGTGCTGGCATTAGTGCAGAAAGTGGTATAGCCACTTTCAGAGACGCAGACGGCTTGTGGGAAGGACATGACGTGATGGAAGTGGCTTCGCCACAGGGATGGCAGAAAAACCAGGCACTGGTACTGGATTTCTACAACCAACGCCGCAAAAATGCGCACAGCGTAAAACCGAATGCAGCCCACCTTGCCCTGGCAGATCTGGAAAAAGACTTTAACGTGCGCATCATCACGCAAAATGTAGATGACCTGCACGAGCGGGCCGGCTCCAGCAATATCATTCACCTGCATGGCAAGTTGTTTGAAAGTCGAAGTACCCTAGACCCGTCCTTAGTATATCAGATGGAAGGCTGGGAGTTGAATATGGGAGACAAGTGCGAACGTGGCTCTCAACTCAGGCCTAATATTGTCTGGTTCGGTGAACCAGTGCCTATGATGGAACAAGCCATTGAGGAAACTGCGCAGGCAGATATCTTCCTGGTAGTAGGAACTTCTTTAGCAGTGTATCCTGCCGCTGGTTTGGTTGATCTGGTGGATGCTGAGGTGCCGATTTTTGTGGTAGACCCTAACCTGCCAAGTATGCGGCAACGGCCAAATGTGCACCGCTATGAAGAAAAAGCCAGCACAGGCATGGAAAAAGTAAAGCAGCTCCTGCTAGAGAAGTATAAATAAATAAGAGTTAGTCCAACATCTAAAATGCCACCTCCTGACCTGGGGGTGGCATTTTGCTTTCTCTTTGGTATCAAAAGCAAAATAGCCACAAAAAAATCATCA
>NZ_JBHTLD010000170.1:0-11012 GCF_042678745.1 Pontibacter rugosus
CCTTATTGGTATAGTTTATTTTTATATCTAATCTATGTTTAGTTAATTCAGTTAGACCCTTTCAAACGCATAACATCAATAAAACCATGGAATTAGTCATACAGAATCTCTCCAAGACCTACCCAAATGGTACAAAGGCGCTCCAACATATCAACCTGACTATACCTAAAGGTATGTTTGGTTTATTAGGACCAAACGGTGCCGGAAAATCATCGTTGATGCGTACTATCGCTACCTTGCAAGAGGCAGATACGGGCAGCATTATGCTGGGAAACATGGATGTGCTGCGTGAGAAGGAAGCCATGCGAAAGGTTCTTGGCTATTTGCCGCAGGAGTTCGGAGTATACCCAAAGGTTTCGGCAGAGGAGATGCTGGATCACTTTGCCATATTGAAAGGTGTTAGCAATTCTAAAGAGCGGAAAGAGGTGGTGAAAGCACTCTTACAACAAACCAACCTGTATGATGTGCGCAAAAAAAACCTGGGCGGCTACTCAGGTGGTATGAAGCAGCGCTTCGGCATCGCGCAGGCCTTGCTTGGCAATCCCCAAATTATTATTGTAGACGAACCTACTGCCGGCCTTGATCCAGCGGAGCGCAACCGTTTCCATAATTTACTAAGTGAGATCGGCGAGAATATCATTGTTATACTTTCCACACACATTGTGGAAGACGTAACCGACCTGTGCCGCAATTTCGCAATCATCAACAAAGGCCAAGTGTTACTGGAAGGCGACCCGCTTCAGGTAATTGACAATATCCGGGGCCGCATCTGGCGCAAGTTCATCAACAAAAACGAGCTGGTGCAGCACCAACTGCAGTACGAGGTGATCTCGTCCCGTCTCTTCGCCGGCCAAACCATCATCCATGTCATCTCTGAATTGCAACCCGGGCCTGAATTTGAAGCCGTAGCTCCAGACCTGGAGGATGTATACTTCAGCAAGATACACGAGGCTGCACTGCGTGAACAGGCTGCGCCTACTCACGCAATTATGAATTAGAAGCTGCGTACGCGCATTTCTAATTTTTCATTTCTAATTCGTAATTAAAGAAGCCATGTTCAAGGAGATATTTCTTTTCGAAATAAAGTACAGGCTCAAGCGGCCGGCTACTTATATATACTTTGTGCTGTTATTCCTGATGGCCTTTTTCGCCATGCTGGGTTTAGCCGGAGCATTTGGGGCAAGTGTGGTTATCGGTGACGCCAGCGGGGGCAAAGTATACGCTAACTCACCTTACCAGATCAACTGGATTATAACTCTCCTCAGTTGGTTTGGTGTGCTAATCACCTGCTCTATGATGGGTACGCCTATTTTCCGTGATTTCGAGCACAAGACGCACTCGTTATACTATACTACTCCTATCTCTAAGGCAGGCTATCTGTTTGGCCGCTTCTGGGGCTCTTTCCTGATCACGCTGCTGGTGTTTACAGGTGTTGCCCTGGGAGCGATGGCAGCAACCGTAATGCCGTGGGTAGAGGCCGACAAAATCGGGCCGTTTAACCTGATCTGGTACCTGCAGCCATACCTAACTATTATTATCCCAAACCTGCTGCTAACCGGGGCCATCTTCTTTACACTAGCCACCCTTACCCGCAGTGCCCTTTCTATTTATGTAGGTGGCGTGATTTTCCTGGTGCTTTATGGCGTATCTAACAGCTTAACCGGCGATTTAGATAACGAGATGCTGGCCAACCTGCTGGACCCTATGGGCGCCTCCGCTATTTACTATACACAACGCTATTGGACTACCGCAGAACGCAATACGCTTCTGCTGCCCTTCAGTGAGCACATTCTTCTTAACCGTGCGCTCTGGATAGGCATTGGCTTGGCTTTACTGGCTTTATGCTACTTCCGGTTCAGCTTCTCCTTCTCCAGCATCGGCCTTAAGCTATTCCGCAGGCGCAACAGCGAAGAGGCAGCCGGTGCTTTTGTGCCTGCCGAGCGTTTACAACTGCCTAAGGTACGGCAGCAATTTTCCTTCAGTCTCAGCTATAAGCAATACCTGAGGTTATCTAAGTTGGAGTTCAAAGGCATTATCAAAAGTCTTTATTTTATAGCCATTGCCGCTGCAGGTGTTATTTTTCTGTTTGTGTCTGGTGCAGAAATCGGAAAAATGTATGATACCAACTTCTTTCCGGTAACCTCGGAAGTGGTGCAGATACTGAGCGGAACCTTTGCCTTGTTCTTCCTGATCATTATTACCTTTTACGCCGGAGAACTGGTGTGGCGAGAGCGGGATAACCGGATGAACCAGATTTATGATGCGCTGCCGATTCCGAACTGGGTGCCTTTTGCCTCTAAGCTTACAGCGCTGGTTTTTGTGCAGGTAGCACTGCTGGTGGTGATCATGGTTTGTGGCATCATTATTCAGGCCTCTAAAGGCTACTTTAATTTTGAACCGGGTGTATACCTTAAAGGTTTGTTTGGCATACAGCTAATTGATTATGTAATGCTGTGCGTGCTGGCGATGCTGGTACAGGTAATCGTAAACAACAAGTACCTCGGCCATTTTGTGATGGTGGTATATTACCTGCTCAACATCTTTAAAGGGCAGTTAGGCTTTGAGCACAACCTCTACTCATTCAACTCTGACCCTGGCATTACTTACTCAGCCATGAACGGGTATGGACATTATGTGTGGCCGTTTACGGTATTCAAGATTTACTGGGCTGTTTTTGCGTTACTGCTGGCCGTGCTGGCCAACATGCTGTGGGTGCGTGGTGCAGAGTCTATGCTGAAGTGGCGCTTTAAGCTGGCTGCCCTGCAGCTCAATCGCCCTACCATGACAGTAACAGGTGTAGGAATGGCCATATTCCTGGTAACCGGTGGGTACATCTATTATAACACCAACATCCTGAACACCTATAAAACTTCTGACGAGCAGGAGGAGCAGCTGGCCAACTTCGAGAAGACTTACAAGAAGTATGATGGCATTCCGCAGCCGCGCATTACTGACGTAAAGCTGAACGTAGATATTTATCCTGACGAACGTGCTTTTGCTTTTGAGGGCTATTTCTGGTTAAAGAACAAGAGCCAGCAGCCCATCGACTCCATCCACCTCATGCTGAGCGATGAGGCAGAGGTAAAAAGATTAAAATTCACCAAATTAGCCAAGCTGGTACTAGAGGACAAGGACAATAGCTACTACATCTATAAACTGGAAAAACCCTTGCAGCCCGGCGACTCTATGCAGCTAGACATGGATTTGCTTTATGAAACGAAAGGCTTCCGTAACAGCGGCTCCAACACCGGCATAGTATACAACGGCACTTTTATCAACAGCGAATATCTGCCAAAGATTGGCTACCAGTCAGGTATAGAACTCAGCCAGGATGATGTGAGGAAAGAATATGGACTGAAGCCAAAACCACGCATGGCCGATGTAGCAGACTCTGTAGCCCGCATGAACACCTATATCAGCAGTGAAGCTGACTGGATCAACTTTGAAGCTACCGTTAGCACATCTCCTGACCAGATTGCCATTGCGCCGGGCTATCTGCAGCGCGAATGGACGGAGAACAACCGCCGTTACTTCCATTATAAAATGGATGCGCCTATCCTTAACTTCTACTCCTTCCTGTCGGCAGACTATGCCGTTAAAAAAGACAAGTGGGTAGGCAAAGACGGCAAAGAGGTTGCGATAGAAGTATACCACCACCCAAGCCACGACTATAACCTCGACCGCATGATTAAAGGCGTTAAGAAGTCGTTGGATTACTTTACAACTAACTTTAGTCCATACCAGCACCGGCAGGTGCGCATCCTGGAGTTTCCGGGTTATGCGAGTTTCGCACAGTCCTTCCCGAACACTATTCCATTCTCTGAGGCCATTGGTTTTATAGCCGATGTGGATGATAATAACCCGGATGATATTGACTATCCATTCTATGTAACCTCGCATGAGGTGGCACACCAATGGTGGGCGCACCAGGTGATCGGCGGTAATGTGCAGGGTTCGGTGCTGATGTCAGAGACGATGAGCCAGTACAGTGCCCTGATGGTGATGAAGCAGGAATATGGCGAAGATAAAATGAACAAGTTTCTGAAGTATGAGCTTAACTCTTACCTGCTGGGCCGCACAATGGAACGCAAAAAAGAAATGCCGCTCTATCGCGTGGAGAATCAAGGCTACATTCACTACCGCAAAGGCAGCCTCGTTATGTATGCGCTGGCTGATTACATTGGCGAGGATAAATTAAACGCTGCCCTCAAGCAGTATGTACAGCAAGTGGCTTTCCAGGAGGCGCCTTATACGAACTCGCTGGAGTTTATGCAGTACATCCGCAGGGCTACGCCAGACTCATTACAGTACCTGGTAACCGATATGTTTGAGAATATCACCTTGTATGAAAACAAAACGAACGAGGCCAAGTATGAAAAACTAAAGAACGGCAAGTATAAAGTAACGCTTACGGTAGATGCCAAGAAGTGGTATGCCGATAGTTTAGGAACTGAAAGCGAAGCCAGAATGAATGACTGGGTAGCTATTGGCGTAATAGCCCGTGAAAAAGTAGGCGAGCATTGGCAGGACAAGCCGCTCTACCTGAAAAAGCATAAGTTAAAGTCCGGCGAGAATACGTTTGAGTTTGTAGTGGACCAGAAGCCTGAAAAGGCAGGCATTGACCCGTACAACCTACTTATTGACCGCACTCCGGGTGATAACACAAAGAAATTGACGGCTAGCTCATAAAACAGCTCCGTCAATCTAGGCACATGAATTAAGGTGAGAATTAAGTCTGTGACCTAATTAAAAGGCAGAAGCCATACCCGATGGGTATGGCTTCTTTTATTCCTGATATTTGTACTGTTGCTCTTATTTGAACAAACCGCCAAGGCCTTTGCCCAGCGTATCTTTCAGGTTACCCCCCATCAGTCCACCCAGCAGGTCTCCCTGGCTTACGCCTCCGGAGCTTACTTTACCTGAAACTTTTTGCATGATAAAATTGATGGCAAACGGCGCTACCTGCTTGGCAATACTTTCAGGTATACCCAGGCGGCCTGTCAGGTCTGATACATACTTGCCTATCATGCCATCGACGGCACTGCTTTCCGATGCACCTTTATTTCCTTTAAACACATCCATCAACCCTCCTATGTTACCGCTGGCGGCACGGTTCTTTACCTCATCCATGATATTATCTTTGGCCAAGTCTACAGACTTGTTAGCGGTGTCTGGTTGCAGGTTATACTTGTTTTGGAGCTCGCCGGTCAGCTGCCCCTTCAGGTTGTTTATTATGTTTTCAATCATAGCAATACAATTTATGTGGCTTATCATCTGTTATCAATGCTTAGCAAGCATTCTGTAACAAGTATAACGCAGTTAGGAGCTAGAAGATTTTTTTACTAATAAATCAGCTTTATATAAAAACATAAGGAACTTTGGCAGTAAAATTGCATCTACAGAGACAACAGGAATTATTATGCCCAGGATTTTATAGCTTTGCCTACACAAACACATGAACATGCGATACATTGCCTTTTTAGCCATTATTTTTGTAGCAGGAGTTGCCTTTGCACAAGGTAAACTAAAGAAAACCCAGATCAGCAAAGAAGTAACCGTTCAGCTGCCATCTGATTTTACGCCGCTACCCGATGATGGCATTGCCCGCAAATACCCAGCCACTACAAAACCGCTTGCTGTATATACCAGCCCAAATGGACAGATTGACTTTAGTGTCACGCAAAAGAAATCTCAGTTTCAGGAAGCGGACCTGAACATGCTGCGCGAGTTTTACAAGGCAAACCTGATGGAAACGTTTACACAGATAGACTTTATCCGCCAGGAGGTAACGCAGGTAAAAGGCAAAGATTACCTGGTGTTTGAGTTTGTAAGCAAGCTGGCTGATGAACGTGGCACCTCTAACCTGGCTCCTGTTAATAAGTATAGCATTGTGCAATACACCATCAAAGGCAATCAACTATACATTTTTACGATGCATATACCTTTCGCCATGAAGAACGACTGGCAAGGAACAGCTCGCGAGGTGATGAATTCTATAAATATCAAATAAGCACTACTACCTACCTACTATGCAAAAGCCCCTCTTATTGGAGGGGCTTTTTGTTTTCCGGCTGCAAATCGTGCGCCTCAATTCTTTCCTCCGCTGAAATCAACCAAGTACGCTAATGTTATGCCTATACTTTGATTTCTGGAGGCTACCAGATTTATATCGCTACGGAAAATATTGCTTAGACTTTGGGTGTACCTGGCTTCTAACTGGAAATCACCAAACCCTGTTTTACGCACCACCCCTACACCAAAGCTCAACCCAAACATGAATGGGTTATCAATTTCTTTATTTTGATAAGCAATCACCCCTTCTCCAGTGTCACTCCCTTCCACACCTTCTCCACCAGCGAGTAAGTAAGAAGCATTAGGTCCAAAATTTAATATGTATCTTGTTTTTTTCTCCCCAAAAGCAATGTGGGTCATCAATGGTAGTTCCACATACTGCAGATCGCGCGTATAAGTATCCCCTGTCACAAGTGTTTCAGTCCAGCCTCTTTGCAGGTAATTGATTTCAGCCTGTATACCTAGTTTTGGGTTGTTGATGTGCTTAAACACAATCCCTCCTGTATACCCTACAGTCATTGTCTGATCGATGGAAGGGTTAAAGCTGAAGCTTGACAGGTTAACTCCTCCTTTTACGCCCAGCTTTGTTTCAGGCACAAACGTATCCTGCGCATTTAAGGTATAGGTACCTATAGAGAGCAAAAGCAGTAGTAAAATCTTCTTCATTTCTATTATTATTACAGATACTTTGCTTCAGGATAGCAGATATTCACAACAACACCCCACCTGGTTAGCCACTAGCTAAGGTACAACATCTGTCGCATAACAATATCTTATACAGGGATATTTTGCCAGATCATGTAGCATACAACAGCTCCATACTAAACTTGAGGGTGCTATATGTGCTACCTAAGTATAGGAATGGCTTCTCCTGCAACTGCTTCTGTAAAAGCACGCTTAAAGTACAACAATCACCATTTTCAGCGGCAATGTAAGTAGCTAAAGCCGCAGTTGGGTTAGGCCTGCGGATTTGCGCCACTTGTTATACTTGCATCTTTAGCACCTTATGACCAAATTTACTCTATGGCAACAGACTTTTTATCTATTCACAGCGACGAACATTTTATGCAGCAGGCTTACCTGCAGGCGCAGTATGCTTTTGAAGAAGGCGAGATTCCGATTGGGGCAGTTGTGGTAAGTAACAACCGCGTTATTGCCAGAGCTTATAACCAAACCGAAAAGCTGAATGATGTAACAGCCCACGCCGAAATGCTGGCCATTACAGCAGCTGCTGAGTACCTGGGCAACAAATACCTGCACGACTGCACACTTTATGTAACCGTTGAGCCTTGCGTGATGTGTGCCGGTGCCAGCTACTGGTCGCAGGTAAAGCGGGTGGTTTACGGAACATCTGAGCCAAAGCGCGGTTATAGAAGAGTAGGTAACTTACTGCACCCAAAAACGGAAATGGTAAGTGGTATTATGGCCCAGGAATGCGCTGAGCTGATGTCGACCTTCTTTGCAGCTAAAAGAAATTAACTAACTTTGACGGCACGTCGTAAACTTTTAATAAAGTATAAAACGTAATTTTTTCAACATTAAACATATATAAAACTATGGCTTTCGAACTTCCGAAACTACCTTACGCATACGATGCACTAGAACCACACATCGATGCGCGTACTATGGAAATCCATCATACTAAGCACCACCAGGCATATACCACCAACCTGAACAATGCCATTCAAGGCACTGAGCTGGAAGGTAAGTCTATTGAGGAAATCATGCGCAGCGTGAAAGAAGACAATAAGGCTGTTCGCAACAACGGTGGCGGTTACTACAACCATAACCTGTTCTGGACTATTCTTTCTCCGAACGGCGGTGGACAACCATCTGGCGAACTGGCAGATGCGATCAATTCTGCTTTTGGCTCTTTTGATCAGTTTAAAGAGAAATTTAACGCGGCTGCTGCTACGCGCTTCGGTTCAGGCTGGGCTTGGCTTTGCGTAAAAGACGGCAAGCTGGAAGTATGCTCTACTCCTAACCAGGACAACACCTTGATGCCGTTTGCTGAAGGTTGCGGCGGGCAGCCGATCCTTGGTCTGGATGTATGGGAGCACGCCTATTACCTGAATTACCAGAACCGTCGCCCTGATTATATCAGCGCATTCTGGAATGTGGTAAACTGGGACGAAGTAACGCGTCGCTACAACGAAGCAAAATAGTCTTTTTTAGACGCTAGATATTAGATGTAAGATTTTAGACGACTTATGTTGATATCTTAAAATCCCCACCGTTTCCGGTGGGGATTTTTTGTTTTACTACTTCACGTTATTAAAAGCCTTGTAAGCAGCTAGAAATACCATTTCTCAATACAACATGTTAAACTATTCACAGGAGCTTAACACCCTATGTGGCCTTTACGTACATTCTAAAAGCAAAGAACCCCTGCCGTAGCTCGTGTTGCGGCAGGGGTTCTTCTTTGTAGATTATTTATTGTTTGATCTTTCCTGCTTAATCTTGCGTGGCTTTGTAGGCGGCAACACCGGCATCTAAGAAGTCCACAAAGTTCTCTACACTTAAATCGTAGGCAGTAGGCTTTACCAGCACATTTTCCTGCGCATCCATCAGCACATAGTATGGCTGAGCGTTTACATTGAATTTAGTGATCTGGTAGTCGGCGTATTTTTTGCCGATGGTAGCTTTCTCTTTACCATCGTAGGCACTTATGTATTGCTCGCTTTCTGGCAGCGCTGATTTATCATCTACATAAAGGGCAAGCACCACATAGTTCTCCTGCAGGCGTTGCAGCACAGCCGGGTCAGACCATACGTTGGCTTCCATTTCACGGCAGTTTACGCAACCGTGGCCGGTAAAATCTATAAAGATCGGCTTGCCTTGCGCTGCGGCACACTCTTTGGCTTGCTCCAGGTCGAAGTAGCCTTGCAGGCCATGCGGCAGCTCAAACTTGTCTGCATACTTAGGAGGCTCACAGAGTTGGTTTGCCACTGCTCTGCCTCCACCACCACTCCGGCGAATAATGCTGTTCAGATCAAAATCATGCGTAGATTGTGGCGGCAGGTAACCAGCCAGTGCTTTAAGGGGCGCACCAAACAAACCAGGCACCAGGTATACCACAAAGGCAAAGGTGGCAATGGCTAAAAACAGGCGCGGCACACTGATAAATCTCAGGTCAGAGTCGTGCGAGAACTTGAGCTTGCCCAGCAGGTAAAAACCCATCAATGTAAAAATCACAATCCAAAGCGCCAGGTATACGTCTCTATCCAGAATACCCCAATGGTACACCTGGTCGGCCACGCTCAGGAACTTAAGCGCCAGCGCCAGTTCGATAAAGCCCAGCACTACTTTCACGGCATTTAGCCAGCCACCCGATTTAGGAAGGCCGCTCAGCAAAGACGGGAAAATAGCAAAGATGGTGAATGGCAGGGCAAAGGCCAGCGAGAAAGCAAACATCCCTACAATAGGGCGTATGGTTTCGCCTCCGGCAGAAGCTACCAGTATACTTCCTACAATTGGCCCGGTGCAGGAAAAAGAAACCAGCACCAGTGTAAAAGCCATAAAAAAAACACCAATCCAGCCTCCTTTATCTGCCTGTGCATCTACTTTAGTAAGCCATGAGCTAGGTAAGGTAATCTCAAACATGCCAAAAAAAGACATGGCAAAGAGCAGGAACACCAGGAAAAAGAGCACATTTGGCAGCCAATGTGTGCTGATAAAATTGGCTCCGTCAGCACCAAACAGCTTCGCGACAACCGTACCAATAATCGTATAGATAGCAATAATAGAGAGACCGTACACAAAAGCCTTCACAACGCCCTGCGCACGGCTGCCGCCACTGCTGGTAAAAAAGCTTACCGTCATGGGCACCATCGGGAACACGCAGGGCGTAAGCAAAGCCATCAGGCCCGCACCAAAGGCTACCAGCATAAAAGCCAACAGGCCATCATCTCCGTTGTTTTCAGCCTCAGGAGCTATACTTGTAGTGGGCGCAACGGCCGTAGCTGTAGAAGTAGCAGGACTTGCCATTGCTACAGCAGCCGTATCGGTAACAACAACTGCTGCTGTGGCAGTATCAGCATCCTGTGCTTCTACCGGCTCTGTTTTCAGCTGTTCTGTTGCTGCAGGCCTGGCTTCTGTTTCTGTTGTTTTTGTGGCAGGAGTGCCGGTAGGTGCCGCGGCGGCAGTTACATTAATTTGTTTGGTTGTAAAGCTAAAGTCGTCGTCAAACGGAATACAACGGCCATCCACATCGGTGCACACCTGGTACTCATAAGTACCCTTCACCAGTAGGTCAGGCTTTAGTACACGAATCTTCTGCCTGAACTGCGCGGTACCTGTAAAGTAGGTATACTCCCCTTCCCAGATATCATCATACTTTTTCTTCGGCTTTACAGGCACAATCTTACCTATCAGCTCATAAGACGGGTGCTTCTGAAACTTGAACTCCGTTACCATTGGGCCCAGGTCCGGATCAAAATCAGATGAGTACAAATACCAGTCTTTGTCAATTTTAACATTAAAAATCAGCTCCACCTCTTCGCCTGTAGCCACTTGTTTTTTAGAGACGTCATAGCTCCAGGTGGCAGGCTTCAGCACTTGTGCCTGTACTACAAAAGAGAACAAAAACAGCAGCCACATAATGGATAGCTGCCTTAGGGTGTTTTTTCTATTCATGATAACTTGTTACCAGTTCGGGCGCAGCAGAGCAATGGTCCTGACTGTATTGTATACTATACATTGGTTTCAGTACTACAAAAGTATGCAATTTATATGTGAGACCGCACGCCTACCTTTTGCAGCCTGACATACAACAAGTCCGGCTGCCTTAATGTTGGCGGCTGTACCACATAAGGCTACTTTCATAACCATGACTTACTTTGTAGTGCTTTATAAATAATACTTATCCCTTTGCCCACGCTTCCAGACTAGAAAATTTCAGGAAACATGCTATGTTCCCCGTTTATTGATGAAGCAAAGAC
>NZ_JBHTLD010000171.1:0-11034 GCF_042678745.1 Pontibacter rugosus
ACTGGCTGCCCTTCAGGTATAGGTAAAAATTACTACAATACCTGGTAATAGAAAAGTATAGCTATTGGAAAAATTATATAGCGCTAATCTAAAGGTTAGGGTGCATAAGTACCCAAAATTAAAATCATTCAGTTTAAAAAGTTTGCACAAGTTATCTTTTAAGATAACTTTGTCGTATGCCAAGACAAATCATCTTTCATGGGGAATATTTCCTAGACTTCTATATAAGCCTTGATGCTAAGGTAAAATCCAAGGTTCAATATGTGCTAGAACTGATTAAGCAGGTCGAAAGAGTGCCCGTAAAATTCCTAGCTCCCATGAGCGGATACGAAGGACTTTACGAAGTAAGGGTAGAGTACCAGTCGAATATCTATCGGATTTTCTGCTGCTTTGACGAAGGGAAACTAGTAGTGCTTTTCAACGGTTTCCAGAAGAAAACACAGAAAACACCTAAGGAAGAAATAGAAAGAGCATTACGACTTAAAAGCGAGTATTTTAAACTAAAAGAGAAATAGCCATGACTGATTATAAAGGAATCAAAACATTCGACGAACTGATTGAAATAGAGCACGGAAAAATAGGAACCGACAGCCGCAATAAATATGAAGAAAGCGCTCAGATGTTTATTGTGAGTGAGATGCTAAAGGAAGCCCGAAAAGAAGCTAAGATGACACAAGAGCAGTTGGCGGAAAAAGCAGGGACAAAAAAGAGTTATATCTCAAGAATCGAAAACGCGAGAGGTGACATTCAGCTTTCTACCCTTATCAGAATATTTGAAAAAGGACTAAACAAGAAAATAGGGCTAACTTTCCTCTAAAAATTTCGCTCCCTAACCTGGTGCAGCCTTAACCCTTGCTTTACTTCGGGCTTCGGCTGCACGAATACCGTTAGAGGCAATGAGAATAATAAATTAAATGAGGTTATGATGGACTCAAATAAATGGTTAGCCTCAGTTATTGCTACACTAATAGCCATTTTCACCAGTTGGGGTGTTGGCGAGATGTTTTCTTATGGAAGCTTTGTATTTGCTTGGAGTCTGAATTTCATACTAATGAGTTGGTATACATACTTGGCCTCACAGGTAAATCTAAAACTTGATTCAGATTATTTCGAACCTAAGCCAATTGAAAGAAACGGGAGCATTTATAAATACTTAGGAGTTCAAGCCTACAGAAAAACACTCGTGTGGATAGGATGGGAGAAAATTAATAAAAAGAAAAACCCTATAAAGAACAGCCTGCTTTCACTAAAAGTAAATGAGTATAATACTCGGGCATCCGAACTAGGACATACGATTATAGCTCTGATTGTTTTCGCAATAGCTATCGGAGTTTCAAGCTCATTAGGTGAGGCTAAATGGCTTATCCTCACCAACCTATTCTTAAATATATACCCGATAATGGTTCAACGCTTCAACAGACCAAGATACAGTAGGATTATTGGGTTGAGAAGAAATATTAACGTAAGTAAAATCATATAGAAGGTAGAGTTTTATCGGGAGTTAATAAGAAGCCTCTAGCTGATGTGCATATTTCCTTAAAGCATAAGGATTTTAATACTATTACAGATAAATTGGGCTACTTCAGGTTTGATAGTGTTCCACAAGGAAAATACCACCTGATTGCCCGCTACCTTGGCTATAGTGAAACTGATACAGCACTAAGTGTAGAAACAGAATCGCTAACAGATCTACACATTACTCTTGAAACAGATTGTCCCTATAATAGAAGTGTCGCCGTAGCGGATATAGCAAGCGGAAAGCCAAAGCTACTCCTGGTTGGAAGCATTGCACCAGTTATCTACAAGAATCAGCATAAGTTTGAGAGGAAGTATAAAGGTCAGTACTTTGATTTCGGGTGTACGCCACCAGCATACGAATGCATAGAGGAATATAACAAGATTATCTTTAGCTATCTGGAAAAGAAGTATGGTGAGAAGTGGCGCAGAGAGGTTCGGCCAGATGTAATGTTTTTAGAAGAAGAAAAATAGAATATCGTAGCCTAAGCAAGTTCAGCCTTTTTGCTTCGCCTTGCCCATCGGCTGCACCACACGTTAGCATTCATTTAAGATGGTAAGTTTAGAAAAACCTTTTAATTGATTTACTACCTTGCTGCACTTCAAGCTAAGGGTGCGCACAACCACTACTGGACATTGCTAATAACTATAGGAACATAATAAAAGGAAATGAGAAAAATGAAACTTAGGGCATTACTTCTCGGGCTTACAATCTTGATAATGACAAGCTGCTCTTCGAATGCCCAACAGACGGCCAAGCCGGTAAAAATAGTAGGACAAATGAAAAATGTAATGTGGAAAGGGCAGCTCTCCGGAAACATTAACATTGACACCATTGCCAATAAAACAAATTTATACGGCCTTGGACCCGTTGAATATCTAAGAGGTGAAATTCTGATTATAGACGGAAAATCCTACAAGTCAACCGTGGTTAGCGACACAACTATGAAAGTCGAAGAAACCTACGACATAAAAGCGCCCTTCTTTGGCTATGTAAATATCACTAAATGGACCGAGCACAATTTACCAGACAGCATTAGAACAGGTCAACAGCTTGAAACATTTATTAACAGCGTTACTACATCTTCACCAAGACCTTTTATGTTTAAGCTCACAGGGACAGTTGAACAAGCAACTATCCATATCGTGAACTTGCCTAAAGGCTCCAAAGTTAGCTCACCAGACGAAGCACATAAAGGACAGAAAAACTATGAAATTAAAAATATAAAATCCGAGATAGTTGGCTTTTTCTCAACCGAACATAAAGCAATTCTTACACACCACGACACATTTTTACATATGCACTTAATCACAGCAGACAGACAAAAAATGGGTCATTTAGACGAGGTCTTATTTAAAGAAGGAACGATGAAACTTTATTTACCGAAATAATAAGCCACACATCAAGTATAGCTAAAAGCTAGGCTCAGTTGATATTATTGGTCTGCAGGCAGTAACTCAACAGGTATATTTCTGTTAACCTTAAGTAGTGAAAAGCCCCACTTTGGGCTACCTAATAATGTTAGTCAGGATAATAAAACAGTGGACCCTCCTCAGGCAAAACTCATTTCTGGCTACGTCTGTTTTGGATTGATTAGCGAATTAACACGTTGGCTATTCGATAAATGATGCTTTATTTCTTTTAAACGAAGAAGAGTATAAATTAAAATGACACCATTAACAGCCTCCATGCCCGAAATTGCAGTTTGGCAAAATCTAATCCCACAACAGAGCACAGTCCTACCCTTCGCTAAGCATTCGGCTTCCGCTGTACATCTCTGCTAAAACTTCGTCGCTGCCTTTGCCCTTACACCATAGGAAGTCGGTAAGAAACCTGCTATATTTAGTAGCCTTATAATCTTTAAACACAGCTACCTATGCGCATCCTGCTACCGCTTTTACTAAGTCTAAGCCTTCTGTTATCGGCCTGCCAAACCACAAAAAAGGAGACGTACGATCTGCTTATTACCAATGCCACCATCGTTGATATCAGCACAGGCAAGCTGATTCAGGACCAGGTAATAGCTATAAGCAATGACACCATAAGAGTAGTAGATGCTACTGCCAATGCCAGAAAGTATAAGGCACAGCAAACCTTAGATGCCAGCGGAAAATATGTAATGCCCGGCCTGTGGGATATGCACGTGCACTTTAGAGGTGGTGACACGCTGATCGAGGAGAACAAGAATTTCCTCCCCTTGTTTTTAGCTTATGGCGTCACTACAGTTCGGGATGCAGGAGGCGATATTGTTCCCAGCGTACTAAGCTGGCGTGAGCAAATCAGGAAGGGTGCTTTGGTAGGCCCAACTATCTTTACACCCGGCCCCAAATTAGATGGCCCTAACCCAGCATGGCCGGGATCTATTCAAGTTGTTGATGATGGTGATATAGCGGCTGCTTTAGACTCACTTGAATCACTTGATGTAGATTATGTGAAGATGTATGATGGCAGCCTTTCGAAAGAAGCTTTTTATGGTATTATACAAGCTGCCGAAAAACGCGGTTTAAAAACCACCGGGCATATGCCACTCTCTGCCGATATTTTGCAGGCCGTGGACTATGGCTTAGACGGATCGGAGCACATGTACTATGTTTTGAAGGCAACTTCTCCGTTAGCCGACAGCCTTACCAGCCTAAACCTGGGCTATGGCATGATGGGTCAGATTGTGAACAGCTATAACCCGAAGCTGGCCCAGCAGGTGATTGCCAAGTTAAGCGCCAACAATGTTTACATTACGCCAACGCTGCACATCAGCAAAACTCTCGCAGAAATTCTAGACACAGACCATACAAAGGATTCGCTTTTGGCTTACATTGGTAGTGGTGTGCAGCAAACGTACCAGGGCAGAATTGAAAGTGCTAAGCGTGCCCGAACAAGCGGCAATGACATGCGCCAACAAATGGCGCAGCTAGTACAGGATATGATGGTACCCATGTATGAAGCAGGAGTAAACATTGTAGCAGGCTCTGATAGCGGACCTTACAACTCTTTTGTATACCCGGGTGAGTCGCTGCACGGAGAGCTGAACAGTTTAGTAAACGCTGGGCTTTCTCCTCAACAGGCACTTACAACTTCTGTCATCAATGGTCCCAAGTTTTTTGGCATTGATAAGTTTTATGGTGGGGTAGAACAGGGTAAAGTGGCAGATCTGCTTATCCTGGATGGCAACCCGCTGGAAGAAATCTCAAATTCTAGCCGGATAAATAGCGTTATCAAAAGCGCTAAAGTATACCACAGGAAAGCGCTTGATAAAATGTTGTCTGATTTAAAGTAAAAAACAAAACTCCTGCAGATTTTTAGCTAAACGCATTATTTGCTGCAAGTATAAACTTGCTGATGTGCTTCGGCAAAGGCTTTTCTATTGCAGCTCCTCCGCTACAATAGCATGGCTGATGCTTAGTTAAATATTGGACCTTATACCCAAACAGCTCTCGTTCATTTTACACTGACTAATACTTAAAACAATACTTGCAACATTATTGCAAGTATTGTTTTATTCTTTACCTTTGCTCTATAAATAGCAGCTAAATCAGGTGCCGGCAAAAGATATCTGCAGCAATGCTAACTGGTTATACATGTCTATCACCTGCTCTGCTGATGAGATTTCTAAATTTATAGCGTCATAATGATGGACAAGAGCACATTTGAGGTAATCATAATCGGAGGAAGCTACGCTGGTCTTTCTGCCGCAATGGCTTTAGGCCGTTCATTAAGAAAAGTGCTGATCATAGACAGCGGTAAACCCTGCAACAGGCAAACGCCACACGCCCATAACTTTATCACTCAGGACGGAAAAACTCCGAAAGAAATATCAGCATTAGCCTTAAGCCAGGTACTACAGTATGACGGCGTACAGCTCTTTAATGGATTGGCTGTAAGCGGAAATAAGACTGACAATGGCTTTGAGATAACAACCCAGTCTGGCGAAAAATTTTCGGGGAAGAAGCTCTTGTTTGCAACTGGAATCACGGATTTGTTTCCAGCGATAACTGGGTTTGCCGAGTGCTGGGGAATCTCAATTTTGCATTGCCCCTACTGCCATGGGTACGAGGTAAGGCAAGAGCATATCGGCCTGCTTGGAAACGGTGACATGAGATTTGAATTGAGCAAACTGTTAAGCAACTGGTCAGATAAGCTGACTCTTTTCACGAATGGTGCCTCGACCTTAACCGCAGAACAAACAGTTAAACTGGATAGCCATCATATTCAAATTGTAGAAAAAGAAATTTCAGCTTTTGAGCATGATAATGGCAGCGTAAAGCAAATTTTATTTAAAGACAGCACTACCACACCAATAGCAGCAGTCTTTGCCAGAGTGCCTTTTGCACAGCACTGCACAATTCCCCAGGCTTTAGGATGTGAGATAACCGAGCAAGGTTATATAAAGGTAGATGATTTCTCTAAGACTACTGTTCCCGGAATTTATGCAGCAGGAGACAACAGTACTATGATGCGAGCCTTGCCCGCTGCAGTGGCAGCAGGCACAAAGGCCGGTGCTATGATGAACAGGGAACTGATTGAAGAAGAGTTTTGATTCCGCAAAGTATAAACTCACTAGCCGAGTCCGCTACTATACTTTCAGCTTTAGGTGGCTTAACTACTTAGTCTTTGCTTTTGCTGTTCGATAGTTTCAGTTTTATCGTATCGGCATAAGGGTCAAGCGAAGTATAGCTGGTTAGCGCCCTGACAAGACCGACACTTTTAAGATCGTACAAAAACCATATCTCCACATAAAAATTGTGAAGCCAATACAAGTCTATCTTGCACCAGCCTTTGATGCGGTGGTGCAGGTAGTGGCCTTGCTCAAATGCTAATTCGGCCTGTAAGTGGGGCGGTAAATCGTTAAATTCTTCGGCACTCATGGATAAAGCAGTACGACACGTTCCAACAAAATCATTAAAAAAGGCTGCGGTAAAGCAGCCTTTATAGTTAACGTGAAAACTCTGATTTTGGTCTAGTTGAGGTGCAGGGTGTACAACTCGAAGCGCGTAGAGGCAAAGCTCCAGTGTGAAGCAGACGGATGAATCTCAATCCCATCCTCATCCATAATAGTGACAGCATATCCTTCGCCCTGGTTCAGGGGCTCAGTGAAATGCTTCACCGGATACACTTTCCCTTCTTCGATCCACTCTTCCGGCTCAAAGGCCGGCATCGTCGCATCTACGCACTTCGCGTAAACAGACATATAGCTTGGGGGTACAAATAAATTAACCATATAGAATAAACTTTCCAGAAAGATAAAAAATTCCTGTAAAACAGGAAATAAAGCACCAGTTTTTTTAGTGGCTGCCCAAAGATCATCAAAAAGCATGCCTGCCATAGTATAACCTTAAAACGGTGCTGCTGTTTTAAAAGTATGTCAACTTCTTTCCAGTTTCTGGCACAAGTCTTCTCTTTTTGGCAGCTAAAACGTTTTAACTGCGTATGAAAAACTTCTGAACTCAACTACATAAACCATTTGATAACTATGGAGGCAAACACGCAGACATCTCAGAGCAGCTCTGGTAAAACGTTTCGGGTAGCGCCGGGTGTATGGGGGCTTAAAACCATTTTCGTAAACCTGTATTTTGTAGCAAACCCTGATGGCAGCTGGGTGTTGATAGACACAGGTGTACCCGGATCAGCTGCAAAAATCAAAAAGACTGCCGAAGAACTGTTTGGTGAAGACAATGCTCCGCGCGCCATTATTTTGACGCACGGCCACTTTGACCATGTGGGCGCAGTGAAAGAGCTGGCCGAGGAGTGGGAGGTGCCGGTATATGCCCACCCTATGGAGCTGCCCTACCTTACTGGCCAATCAAGCTATCCACCACCAGACCCTAGCGTAGGTGGCGGAGGCATGGCTTACATGTCGTTCCTGTATCCTAAGAAGCCAATCAATATAAAGAACCATGTTGAATTGCTACCTCCTGACTTTTCTGTGCCTGCTTTAGAGGGATGGAAATGGCTACATACGCCAGGGCATAGCCCAGGGCATGTATCCTTGTTCCGTGAAAGTGACAGAACCTTGATTGTAGGAGATGCATTTATCACCAGACATGGTGAGTCGGCGATGGCTGTGCTCACGCAGAAACGAGAAGTACACGGCCCGCCTGCTTACTTCACCACTGATTGGGGATCAGCTCATCATTCTGTTGAAGCGCTATGCGACCTGGATCCTGAAATTGCCGCCACGGGCCACGGCCTGCCAATGAAAGGAGAAGAACTGAGACAAAAGCTAGACCAGCTGGTGCATGATTTCTGGATGGTTGCTGTTCCCAAACATGGCCGCTATGTACATGAGCCTGCCGTAGCAGATGAATATGGTGTTGTGTCGGTACCGCCGCCTGCTAGTAATCCTATGCCAAAAGTACTGGCTTTAGCGGGAGCAGTAGCAGTGGTTGGCCTGGCATGGTCTGCCTGGAGCAAGCGCAATAACAAACCCAAGTATGGCTATGCAAAAAAGCAGCCGCAACAAAGGCCTTACTCTCACAACAGAGTGATGCAGGGTATGCCTGTAGAGGTAGACCCTATACATGATGATCCGCACGATCACACTAATTACTATCCATGATAACAAGGCGGGCCGGAATTGATTCCGGCCCGCCTTGTTATCTGCTATCATGGGTAGTCTGGTGTCCGGCAAATTTAATCTTTAGATCTAGTAATTGTCATCAGAAAATTTGTTGAAATCTTTTTGTGAATCATTTCTAATCCATAATTTCTAATTTATAAATTGGCGTAGCACTAGTCTTTCTTATGATTGGCTCTGCCAGATCCGCTCTTATTACCGCCGCCATCCTGCTTGTTTACGGTAGCCCATGCTCTCTTTTCAGCCTCATCGTGGCTCACGCCTCGCTTTTCATAACTTTCCTCAATGTGTTCTGCTTTGCGCTTTTGCTTGTCTGTGTAAGCTGATTTATCTCCTTGTGACATCTTTTCTCCTTTCAATTTAGGTTATACATAAGCACACTTAATTGCCCTTACCTTTTTACGCTACTCTTCTGAAAGTGATAACTATAACAGGCACTAAAGCCACCCAAACCAGGAACAGATTTTAAAGTCTCCCTTTCTTGCGCTACCTTCATACTTTGTACAAGTATAAACGAACACCTTTGGAAAAGAAGAGCATTTTTAACTGGAGTGGTGGCAAAGATTCATCGCTGTGCCTGCACCATGTACTGCAAGAGAGGCAGTATAAAGTAGAAAAGCTACTAACTACCTTGAGCGGGGCTACCCAGCGCGTAAGTATGCATGGTGTTCGTGAGGAGTTGCTGGACAGCCAGGCACACAGCATTGGCATACCGCTTCAGAAAGTATATTTGCCAGAGCAGGCAAGTATGAGTGCTTATAATGAGCTGATGGAACAAACCTTGAGCCCCTTCCAAAAACAAGGCATCACCCATGCTATTTTCGGAGATATCAATCTTGAGGATTTAAGAACTTATCGCGAGCAGCAGTTACAGCAGGTAAACTTACAGGCGCTGTTTCCGCTTTGGGGGCAGCCTACCTTGCAAATCACCCGCACCTTTATCAACCTTGGCTTTAAGGCTGTGGTGGTATGCGTCAACGAAAAGTTGCTTGATGCTTCTTTTGCTGGACGCCTGCTGGATGAGAGTTTCTTACAGGATTTACCTGCCAGCGTAGATCCGGCAGGTGAGAATGGCGAATTTCATACGTTTGTGTTTGATGGCCCTATTTTTAAGGAACCTGTAAAGTATAGCCTGGGCGAAAAAGTACGCAAAACTTATGCGCCTGCTGCTGACCCGGATGATAACTGCTATAAAAAAGAGGCTAAACCTGTGTTCGATACAGCTTTCTGGTTCTGTGATTTGCTGCCGGCCTAGCTCGCGTCGCCCTGGTGGAAGTATAGCTTAAAGGTAGTGCCCTGCCCTACTTTGCTTTCAACCTCTATCCTATCTTCAGAGTTCTCGAGTATCCGCTTTACCAAGTATAAACCCAGGCCCGTTCCCTCTACATGCGAATGCATGCGCTTAAACATAGAGAAAATTTTATAGGTGTGTTTTTTCTCAATACCTAAGCCATTATCAGCTACAGTTAGCAAATACTGGTCCTCGTCCTGCAGCTTCTCGGTATTAATCCGGATGATCGGATTTCGCTCCGGAGACGAGTACTTGATGGCGTTCGAGACCAGGTTGAAAAGAATGCTTCTAAAGTTCTTCTTAGAGTAATGGATGTGCGTGAATCCTGAAAAATCAGCATCAATTACGGCACCATAAGACGCTATTAAATCTTCCAGGCTGCCTTTTACTTCTTCCAGCAACTCCTCTATGTGCACAGGCTCTACCAGAATATCTTCCTGTTGTATTCTGGAAACATCTGTGAGGTCAAGTATAATATTATTCAGCCTTGTGATAGAGTTTTCAATACGATTAACTACCTCTTCGTGCTTCGAGATATCAGGCCCCAGGTCATGCTTTAGTACAGCCACCAACCCTTCCAGGTTTGCAATGGGGGCTTTCAGATCGTGCGAAGCGGTATAGATAAAGTTATCGAGATCGGTGTTGATTCTATGGAGCTCCCTGTTCTTGAGCATCAGCTCTTCGTTTTTCTTTCGCTCCGAAAGGTCGCGGGTTACTTTGGTAAACCCGATCAGTCGTTCCTCTGCATTATAAACCGGCGTTATCACCACATTCACCCAGATAGGAGTACCATCTTTGCGCAGGCGCCAGCCTTCGTCTTCAAAGCGGCCATCACTTAAGGCTTTGTTTAATTCATACGCAGGGTATTTTCTATCATTGGCTTCCTCTGTATAGAAAACTGAAAAGTGCTTCCCTATTATTTCACTTGCGCTGTAGCCTTTGATTTGCTCTGCCCCCTGGTTCCAGGAAGCAATTTTTCCGTCTGGCGTCAGCATAAAAATTGCGTAGTCTTTTACTACTTCTATCAGCAGCCGTGCCCGCTCCTCGCTCTCCCTCAGCTCATCCAGCGTACGGGTAAGCTGGGTTTCCAATAGTTTCCGCTCACTTAGGTCTCTTGTGATTTTAGAGAAACCAAGCAGCTTATCTCCTTCTGCACTAGGTATAGCGGTGATAATAACATTAGCCCAAAAAACAGAACCGTCTTTTTTTACCCGCCAGCCTTCATCTTCAAAGCGGCCATGCTTTGTGGCCAGCCGCAACTCCAGATCCGGGAAACCACTTGCTCTGGTTTCTTCAGGGTAAAATTCTGAGAAGTGATGTCCGATAATTTCTTCGGCCTTATACCCCTTAATCTTTTGCGCCCCTAAGTTCCATGTTTGCACATGGCCTGTAGGGCTAAGTAAGAAGATAGCATAGTCATGTACACCTTCTACAAGAAGCCTGTATAAGTCCGTTTTGTCGGAAAGTAATTCAGAAGTCTGCTGCAGGATATTGTTATTCTCGATCATGTGATTTAATTAACCTTAGTTACTTAACATGCACGCTTATTACGATATATAAATCCTTTCAAGCTCGTAATGTACATAAGAATGTTCAGACATTGAAAGAAAATAAAGCTCCTGCTGCATTAACATCTTTAAATACAATATAATACAG
>NZ_JBHTLD010000172.1:0-10976 GCF_042678745.1 Pontibacter rugosus
CAGCCATAATATGAGTAGAATAGGCTGGTTATGAATTCATATTATTTTGTACTACTTTACAAAACAGTACTCATTTATTCTGCTAAACATAGTATGCGGCACCACTTTTGCCATATGAAACATATAGTTCAACCATAATTAATTAGATGCTATCCTTGACAACCCGTTTTAAAATTATACTGTCGGTACTGGCTGTTATTTTGGTAACAGGCTCGTTTATACTGTACAAAAGCGATACTGCTCCGGAGGGTAAAAATGAAATTCTGATTAGAGCTCTGATGCAGGGCCTTAGCCAGGGCCACTACCAGCCGGAAAAAGTAGACGATAACTTTTCAAAAAAAGTATTTAACCTATACCTGAATCGGCTAGATTATAACAAGAAGTTTCTTTTAGCTTCTGATGTACAAAAGCTGCGGCAGTACGAAACAGCCATTGACGATGAAGTGAACCAAGGTTCGTTTCAGTTCTTTGACTTATCCGCTAATCTGATTGAGCAGCGCACCAAAGAAGCGCAGGCTTATTACAAAGATATTTTAGCTAAGCCTTTTGATTTTTCTAAAGACGAGCAGGTAGAGCTGGATGGTGAAAAACTTGCCTTTGCAACCTCTACTGCTGAGTTGAAAGAAGCCTGGCGTAAGCAACTGAAGTACCAGACACTGGTGCGCCTTGTTGATATGCAGGAGGAGCAGATGAAAAAGCTTGAGAAAGGCGAAAAAGCCGATCAGAAGTCTTTTGAGCAGCTGGAGAAAGAAGCACGTGAAAAGGTGAAGAAAAACTACGAAGACCTTTTTAAACGTTATGATCAGGTAACCAGAGATGAAAGACGCTCTTCTTATATTAACTCCATCACTAACGTGTATGACCCACACACAAGCTACTTTGCACCTAAAGACAAAGAGAATTTTGATATTGGGTTTACAGGTCGCTTAGAAGGTATAGGCGCCTCTCTTCAGGAGAAAGACGGCCAGATAAAAGTAATGGAAATTGTGCCCGGTAGCCCATCTTATTTGCAAGGAGATCTAAAGCCAGGCGATATTATTCAGAAAGTTGGGCAGGCTAATGAAGAGCCTATTTTAGTAGAAGGTATGCGTTTGGATGATGCCATTCGGTTTATCCGTGGTAAAAAGGGCACAATGGTACGCCTTACCGTTAAAAAACCAGACGGTTCTACAAAAGTGATTCCAATTGTCAGGGATGTTATCGTGATTGAAGACACCTATGCGCAGTCTGTGGTGATTGAGGACAAAGAAAAGATTGGCTATATAAAACTTCCTGGCTTTTATGCCGACTTTGAAAACAAGAGCGGCCGTTTTAGCGGTGCCGACGTGAAGAAAGAAGTGGAAAAGCTAAAAACAGCTGGCATGCAAGGTCTTATTCTTGACCTGCGCAACAACGGTGGTGGCTCACTTGCTGATGCTGTAGAAATGGCTGGTTTATTTATTGAGAAGGGCCCGATTGTGCAGGTAAAAACAGCCTCTGGCAAAGCCGTTGTGCTAGACGATCGAGATGTACAAGTGCAGTATGGCGGACCATTGGTTATATTGGTAAACTCAAACAGTGCTTCTGCTTCTGAGATTCTGGCAGCCGCCATGCAGGATTATAAGCGTGCCGTAATTGTAGGCAGCCCTACTTTTGGCAAAGGCACAGTACAGCAGTTTTTTGAACTGGATGAAGCTTTGCCAGCTCAGTTTAACCCTTACAAACCATTTGGAGCCCTTAAGCTGACTACTCAAAAGTTTTACCGCATTAACGGTGGCACAACGCAGCTAAGAGGTGTTATTCCGGATGTAACGCTACCAGACCCATACAGCTACATGGAGTTCGGAGAGAAAGAGCAGGATTACCCGCTTCCGTTTGATGAGATTGCCCCGGCTAAGTATAGCACCTGGAACAAAAGCAAAATTGACTATGCTCAGATAAAGGCTAACAGCCAGAAGCGTATAGCAAGCAATAAAAGTTTTGCTTTGATAGAGCAGGCTGGCCAACGCTTAAAGCAACAAACTAAGAACACTACGAGATCTTTGCAATTAGAAAAGTACATGGCAGAAGAGAAGAAAGCCGAAGCCGAAGCGAAACGCCTTGAAGAAGCTCAAAAGCAAGTGCCGGTACTCAATGTGCATCGCTTGCAGCAGGACCTGAAAGAAGTTGGAACTGATAGTGCCAAAGTGGCCCGTAACAAAGAGTTCTTAAAAGACCTTAAGCAAGATGTGTATGTTGAAGAGGCTGTAGCTATCATACAGAACGGCCTGAAATAAGCTTTAATCATTATAAAATAGGAAAGCCCCGGTGCAAGTGTACCGGGGCTTTTTGCTTTCAGAGATGACACAAGTTATACTTGCTGCTGCTTTCGTTTTTGTATGAACCCAGCAACATATACGCCTACTGCTGCCAGGCCGGTTAATGTCATCAGTCCGAAGACACTGGCTCTGCGCTGGCGCACTTTGGGTTTAAACTTAAGCTTTGCCTCTGCTGTTGGAGCAACAGCTTTTGAGAACAGTACTCCTGTCATTACGCTAAGCACAGAAGTAACCCCTACTGCAGCATGTGCCACGTTTCTGTTTCCTGCTTTCACACCTGAACTTAATAACAGTAATGCCCCTCCTGCTACAGGTGGAATCAACGCTGTTTTAGGTCTGTTCTCGTTCAGTAAGTAACTTGTAAGTCCTGCTCCTATCAATACAGCTGCATGTGTATTATTGGCTATGTCTGGTCTGTCTACAATGTTCATGGTAAGTATGATTTTTAATTTAAGTTTACCGCCAAGCCAGCTACTTTGTTATACTTTAAGGCTGTAAAAACAAATCGCCCTGCCGCAAATGCAGCAGGGCGATTTGTTAAAGTATAAATTTAAAGCTGCTTACTTCTTCAGCATTCTGCTAATGTATACTTCTTTTCCAGCTTCAATTTTTAAAAGATAGAGACCTTTTTTCAGGCTGCTTACCTCTTTACTCAACACCTGCTCTACGTTCTGTTGTGAGCCAGTGGCTGAGAACAACATGCGTCCGTCTATGCCATATACTACCAGATTTACGTTCTGCTGCTTAGCTACGCGCTCAGGCAGAGATAGTCTAACATAATCCTGAACAGGGTTAGGGTACACACTAAACTGTCCTTTGGTAGCATCCGCTATACCTGTTGGTGCTGTATTATCCTGGATAGTGAAAGTAAACGTACGCCCTTCTCCAATTCCTAAACCAGTGCCTACCTTACTGATAACAAAAGATACCTGCTCATCAGTCTCTTTATTTGTATCACTCAAAGCGCTAAGGCTAAACACTGCTTTCGTAGTGTTAGCCGGTATTGTAAGGCTTATACTATTGTTTGCCATAGCTGGCACAACAGCGTAATCATCCTGGCTGGCGGTGGCTCCATCTACAAGGGTAATTAATACTGTTTGCTCTTTGGCCTGTGCTTCAGATAATGTCAGGTTTACCTCGTAAGCAGCCTCGCCTTCTTTTTTGGTAACGGATGCTTCTGCAAATGTAACAACAGGGGTTGCATCAAAGTTAAAACGAGCTGCAATAGGCAAATGATCTGACGTTGTAGTGAAGTATCTCGGGATCAGGTTCACAAGCCCGTTCTGTATCTGAATAGAACTTGGTACATACTCATCTACTAAAGACTTTGAAATGGTAATATGATCCAGGAAGCTCTCTGCGTTATAAGTACCCACACCTGTTAGGCTTAGATCATATGTCAGCACTTTATAATTTTCATCATCCACAAAGGGCTTGTAGGTTGATGGGTTATTAGTACCTACTACAGCCATGTCCACATCATCGTTGTAATCACCTAACATGATCAGGTTTACATCTGGATATTGTGCATCAAGCGAATCTTTCAGCACTTTAAGGTCATACATACGCTGGTTATAAACCGTCATGTTAGTGCCGCTATTGGCTCTGGCGTGCACGTTAATCAGGTGCAGGCGCTGCGTAATATCGTTAATGGTAGCATCTAACATGACCATGTATGGCATTCGGCCACTAGCCCAGAAACTATCGTCTCTAGCCTGATCGGTACTTGAGCTGCTGCCAGGATAGCCAGTAAGTACAGTTGTATTAGCAAGTAAGTCTGTGTATAACTTTTTCAGAAGCACTTTCTCGCCCTTAACTGCCACGGTTGCTGTTTTATATACTACATATAATTTCTGCGGAACAGAGACAAAGTTTGACGGCCTTTGAGAGTAAGAATAAGTGTCTGATTTCACGAATCCGTAGCCTGGCAATTCTTTTACCAGTTGCTCCATTAGCTCATCATTAGCTATCTCTTGCAAAGCATAGATGTCTGCATCAAGTGCCAGAATAGCCTGTTTCACGTTGGCATACTGCAGTTCATTATCTGTTGGCCCAAGTATAGCACCATCGCCGTCTCTGTCAGCACCAAACCACTCAACGTTCCAGCTAACGACATCCAGCGTTGAGCTTTTAGGTATAGATGAACCAGTCAACATGCCTCGTTCTTCAGAGAAAGTATTACCTGAAGTAAAGGTGAGTTTTCCTTCGAAGTAAAGTGCTGTGCTAGCCGGTGAGAAACGAACATAAGCAGTTTGCTCTGTTGCTATTTCTTCAGCAGTGTAGCTGATAACGGAAGTATAGGAAACGTTATCTTTAGAAACCTGAAAGTCTTTAGGAGCAGTAATGTCTAAACCATTGGGTAAGCCAAGTGCCTTTACTTTAAACGTGCTAGCTTCTGAGAATTGGTTAGCCGGCACAGCACCAAAATCAAACGTAACAGGACTGGTTACTAAGGCTGTTTGCACATCTTCTACGGCAAACTCATCAACCGTCCAGCGAGAAGAGCCATTTACCTGATCCAGGGAAGTATAAACAAAGGCTACATATACGTTTTCCTGCTTATAAGCATCCAGCAATAGCTTAGATTCTGTCCATTTGTCTGAGCCAACCTCTGGGAGGTTAGCGTTAAGTTCTGTCCATTCTGCCGTACCTGGCGCACTTACACCGTCATAGTTTGTAGAAATCATGAACTTAAGTGCTGGTCCCTGAAAAGCAGATAGAGTCCAGAAGGAGAGCGAAGGAATGTTGAAATCTGAAAGGTTAAGTTTTGGAGATATCAACCAGTCCTCGTTGGCAGCACCACGTTGCGTTGCTGAGTTGTAACCGTTAATTTGAACGGCGCTACCTGATTTACCAAAGGTTGTACAGCTCCATGTAACATCTCCATTTACACTTACCTGCTGCCATCCGCCTGGCATGTTTGTACTGCCAACATGTGTGCAGTTATCAAAATTCTGTGCATAAGGGCTAACAGCGTTTGCGGTAATATTCATTACCAGATTATCTGTCTGGCTGCTAGCATGCGTGATGGTGCCAGTAAGTGCGCCAACAGCGCTAGAGGTAGCACGAACATACACTGTTTGATCTGCGTCAAAGTCGGCACCAGCAAAGGTTAAGGTATTGCCAAAACCAGTTGTTGCACTTTTAGATAGCTGGAATGGCGCTGTAGCAGTAAGCGTAACAGAGCTGGTCAGGTTGCGGCCAGTTAATTTATAAGAACCTGAAATAGTAGTTCCTACTATACCGTCTCCAAGGCTTAGAGTAGTTGGTGCTGAAAGAGAAGGGGCATCAGGATTAACCTCTACTGGTGTAACCGATTCCCAAGTTGCTCCTACTCGTATCTCATCAACTATAAGCGCGGGGGTTTTAATATTAGAGTCTTGTCTTAGAAAAAATCTCTCAACATAGCTTAAATCTGATCCTACTGCTGAAGTATAACTTGATGTTGATTCAGCTGTTCCAGGAATAGGATTTACCCAAAAACTAACAATATCATCACCACTACCTGCCATTAGCTTATACATGCCAACAAGCAGAATAGTAGAGTTTAATTCATGTACTTCATTTAACCAAACTACCTCAGAGTTACTTCTTTTAGAAAAGCCAACATTGAAACCCTCTCCAGCTTTTCGCAGCCATACAGCAGCACCTAAACTTGTGCTATTGGCTGCTAATCCTGAAAAATATCCACCGCTTTCGTTCAAGCCTGCTAAGTCAGAAACTTTAAATAACAAGGAGAAATAAGCTGGCCCAGAAGTTAATTGAGGAAATTGAAACTGAGGATCTATACCTCCTCCTACAAAGCTTACACTTCGTCCACTAGAAGCATTCAGCTTATTATATGACAAATTTCCTTCCACTATAATGACTTCATCACCAGAGTTTACATTCACCCAGCTTCCTTGTCCTCCTAAGTTAGATCCTACGGAATAATCGAACGGCTCGTAAATAGTTGCCTCCTGCCCCAGCGCATCACTACTGCCTAACAAGGCGCAGCTAGCCACTACAACAGCTCCTAGCTTTTGTAATTGTTTAATCATAAAATTGTTTTGGGTTGATTTTAATTAGTTTGGGTTGATTGGGACATGCAGACGCCGGTACAGCTGTAAGTATGGGTTTTGTACAAGTATAAAGGCCGCCTGACATATAATACAAAGCTACACATGAATCGCTAACTTTATGTTAACATTAGTTTAAGAAATTAAGAGCCAGTTTAGAGCTGGTGCTTTGCACTGCATATTTTGTGTAAAGGAAAATTACAGGCTTAACGCTTTATCTCCCCCCTCTGTGTTGCTATAAACTTCAAAAACCACTTTGTCAGAAAGCTTTTCAATTATTTTTCTCCTCTAAAAACGAAGTGTAAGAAGGCAGTAATTGCCCATATCTCCCCAACCATTTTCCTCAAATTTCACCATTTTACTCCTCTCCTGCTGTAGCTTTTTCAGGTTTTAAATTTGACTTCTTTATGCCCCAATTTCAGCTTTTCAAAAGATTTTAAACTTATTACTAAATACAAATATAAACAACTGATCAACAGTGAGTTAATTTCACTAAAACAGCTTAAATAGTGGCTATTATTGCAACTGATACAGTCTCTGATATGTTTAACTTATATGAAAGAGAGAGATGAAGACAAGGTTGTTTCGATGTTTCCGGAGGAGACGCAGCACGCTGAAAAAGATTGGCAGAAATCCATCCCTGCACAGATATTCCTTAATTACTTTTTCGCAATAAATTACCATATACAGCATGAGGGCGTTAGTACCGTAGACCAGGCAACACTCCTGCGCGACGAAAAGCCTGTGCTGACAGAACAAGACCTGGAGGATGTTAAAAGGTTACTTATAAACTGCTGGAGTACAGAGTATGCCTTACGCTCCACAGCTGAGCTAGGAGATGAGGCCTATATGCGCAACGCCTTACACTGGACATTCCCCCAAGCTTATTATGCTGTGTTTGCAGGTATGCAGGCGTTCTTGCGCACGCGCGGCATCAGCACAAACAACGAGGCGATGTTACTTCGAGAAGCCGGTAGATTGGTTGTAAAAAATGCTTACCCTAAAGCCATTAGCTTTTATGCCGCCGGCCATTACGATGATTTCAGTATCCGTAGGTTACCATTGGCACACTACAAGCCGGGTTTGCAGATAGCTGGCAAGGAGCTGGAGGCACAGGCGCAGATAGGACAGTTTCTGCGCACTACGCGCCGCCAAAAAGCAAAGGCAGTAAGGCAGCAAGTACAGGCTAGCCCGACTACCGCTATACGTAGCGCAAAGACAGGTGAAGTGCTACAGAAATTTGGTCCGCAGCACTGGCAGCAACTTACCTGGCGCTTAGGCTATACAACAGTTTTCGACCTGATGGCACGCCTGCGCATCTCTTCTTCGCACCGAGAGATAGAGCGTTTTGTGCAGGCAGAGATAGACTTTAAGCTGTTTCATGAGTCGCTGCTGCAGATTGTGAGCTACCTAAACGGCATACATGAAAGCTTTATAGCACAAGCCATGGGTTTAGAGCACTATCACGCTTTTGTAAAGGAACTACCAAAGCATCTGCACGATAACTTTGTAGAGGCAAGGCTGCAAAACCTTATCAAGCCCCTGCTTGGCAACGAAAACTATGAAATTGGCCAGGCAGCCTAAGACTATAGATCGCTTATACTTTAGCTCCAGTAAGTTTATACTTGCTGGAGCTGTTTTTTATGGCTGCTTTTAATTTGATACTTTAGAGCATGTTTAATATTCATCCTTTGCGCTGCAAAAACAAAATCTAAACAAGCTCTTACAAATTTATGCCACTACTATCAATAAACATCCTATTTGCACAAGGTATAGCAGCAGCCTCCGTAAACAAGTATAAACCTGCTAAATCATTTGAAACCACACAAATCAGCGGTACAATTTTAAAAGCTGCTGATTATTTAGCAATTTTGCGTTTTATAAAAGAATCTTTTTAAAGTAGATAATCGCATGCAACTCAGCGAACAGGAACTACGCAGACGCCACGAGCGCGAAGAGCTGGAGAAAATGGGCATCAACCCATATCCCTCTGAAACATTTGAAGTTACGGCAACAGCCAAAGAGATAAAGGAGAGGTTTGATAAGGAAAAGGGCAATTATCAGGAAGTAACGCTGGCTGGCCGCTTAATGAGCCGCCGCATTATGGGCAAGGCATCTTTTGCCGAGCTGATGGATAGTACTGGCCGTATTCAGATCTACGTGTCGCGCGATGATATTGCACCAGGCGAGAACAAGGACATGTACAACACGGTGTTCAAGAAGATGCTGGACATTGGTGACTTTATCGGTATCAAAGGCTATGCTTTTGTAACGCAGGTGGGTGAAATATCGGTGCATGTAACCGAGCTGAAAGTGCTGACTAAATCGCTGAGACCGCTGCCAATTGTAAAACGTGAAGTAGACGAGAACGGAGTAGAGCATGTGTATGACGCCTTCAGCGATCCTGAAATGCGCTACCGCCAGCGTTATGTTGATTTGGTTGTGAATCCGGATGTACGTGAAACGTTCCGTAAGCGCACGCAACTGGTAAACTCTATGCGCCAGTTTCTGGGCAACAAGGGCTATCTGGAAGTAGAAACCCCTATCCTGCAACCCTTGTACGGTGGAGCTGCTGCCCGTCCGTTTAAAACGCACCACAACACGCTGGACATGACGCTATACCTGCGCATTGCCAATGAGTTATACTTAAAGCGCCTGATCGTAGGTGGTTTCGATGGTGTGTTTGAGTTCGCCAAAGACTTCCGTAATGAAGGTATGAGCCGCTTCCACAATCCTGAATTTACGCAGGTGGAGCTGTACGTAGCCTACAAAGATTACAACTGGATGATGGACCTGGTAGAGGAAATGGTAGAGAAAGTTGCCATGGACCTGCACGGCACCACAGAGGTAAAAGTAGGCGACAATATTATCAACTTCCAGCGCCCTTGGAAGCGCTTTACCATGTTTGAGGCTATTGAGCATTTCACGAAGATCGATATTTCTGAAATGGACGAGGCAGAGCTTCTAAAGACAGCGCAGAGCTTAGGAATACATGTGGATGCCTCTATGGGCAAAGGCAAATTGATTGATGAAATATTCGGGGAGACTTGTGAGGCTAAACTGATTCAGCCAACTTTCATTACAGATTATCCTGTTGAGATGAGCCCGCTTGCGAAAAAACACCGCAGCAAACCTGGCTTGGTAGAGCGTTTTGAAGCAGTTTGTAACGGCAAAGAAATCTGCAATGCCTTCTCAGAGCTGAACGACCCTATCGATCAGCGTGCCCGCTTTGAAGAGCAGCTAGAGCTTGGTAAGCGTGGTGATACAGAAGCCATGGTACTGGACGAAGACTTCCTGCGCGCCTTAGAGTATGGTATGCCACCAACAGCAGGTCTGGGTATCGGTATCGATCGCCTGAGCATGATCATGACAAACTCACATTCTATCCAGGATGTGCTGTTCTTCCCACAAATGAAGCCGGAGAAACAAGATAAAAAAGAGGAAGATAAGAAGTAATTCTTCTTGTCAAGTATAAAAAAAGGGGCTGCCAATTAATTGGCAGCCCCTTTTTTTATACTTGTTTATACTTACACTCCTGGCGTGTTCTTAGCTGAGTCAGTCATGTTTTTAATTTCCTGATCATCCCATTTGTTAGTATCGGTATAAGGGCTTTTTTGTTTAACACCCATCATAGAGGCACCTGCATCAGATGTGTTTTCAGATTTATCGCCCGCAAGCTTTTCAGCCCATCCGCTTACTGCTTCTCTTGTGCTACCATAAGTTTTGCCCATCTGGCCCCCAAGCTTAGTAGCCGAGTCGGCAACTTTCTTACGTATCTCAGTGCCCTTATCCGGAGCCAGCAACATGCCGGCTATTACGCCAGCAGCGGCACCTGCCAAAAGCCCCATCACCACACCACTTCCGGAGCTACTTTCGTTTTTAGTGGTATAATCAGAGCCCTGCTGCCTGATTTGGCGCACAGCAGAATGGATTTGAGTAGTATAATTTGCTTTGCTTTCGCCCAACGAGCGGCATTCCATATTAGTTCTCATAGTTATTTTAGTTATAATTATTAACTGTTTTATTTTTCAGGCAGACGTATCTTTCTTTCTAACGCGAGACAATCTATTAGGTTAACACAAGCGCTTATAATACACGAGCGCCAGCCCTTATTGAAAAGAGTTGGCGCTCGTGTAAAAATCAATGCTACCTCAGCAAGCTACCTAAGAGCAGCTTTAGCATCGATATATGTTATTTAAAAGCTGCTTATGCGTTTCCGCTAGTGCTGCTTCCTGAAGTTTGTGTTGCAGAGCCACCAGTAGCAGCAGCTCCTGAAGTAGAACCTGTTGCGCCAGTGCCAGCAGAAGAAGCTGCATTGGTACCAGCGTTATTTCCTTCACCTGAAGATGATTTGCCCAACTTCTCGCTGCTAATTTTCTTGATTTCTTCTAAGCCGTCCTGAAGATTTTTCTCAAGATCTTTGCTCATTTTACCAGCCCACTTTTTGATGCCACCTCTTGTTACTTCTCCAGTATCAGGAGCCATCAATAATCCTGCAATTACGCCTGCACTAGCACCGGCCAGCATAGCAAGTAACACTTTTCCGCTATTGTCTTTCATGGTTTTATTCTTTCTAAATTAATATTCAATATAATTCTATCAGCTTGTAGTTAACATAACG